>DROB01000106.1 GCA_011321985.1 Gammaproteobacteria bacterium
CCTTTTATCGGGCCTGCACCGAGCATGAATAACACGATCGCTGCAAGTAAGGTGGTAACGTTAGCATCGGTGATGGTACTGAATGCTTTTTCATAACCGGCATGGATGCTCGCCTGTGGTGAGTTGCCATTTCTGATCTCTTCTTTGATACGTTCGAAGATAAGGACGTTCGCATCGACAGCCATGCCCACTGTCAGCACGATACCGGCGATACCGGGCAGGGTTAATGTCGCCTGCAGCAATGAGAGAGCCGCTACGATGATGATCAGGTTAGCGGTTAGTGCGACATTCGCAATGAGGCCAAAACCTTTGTAATAAACGGCCATGAATACCAGCACCAGGCAGAAGCCGATGATGACAGAAAGGAAACCTTTTTCGATATTATCCTTACCCAGGCTCGGGCCTACGGTGCGTTCTTCGATGATTTCGACTGGCGCACGCAAGGAACCTGCACGCAGCAGCAAAGCCAGATCACGCGCTTCCTGTGACTCCAGGCCGGTGATCTGGAAACGGGCACTGAACTGTCCCTGGATGGTGGCAACATTGATGACTTCTTTCGTGGTGGTGCGGTGTTTGGTGATGTTGTCACCGACTTTTTTGGTCTCGATCTTGTTTTCGATAAAGACCACACCCATCGGATTACCGATATTTTCACGTGTGGTATCGCCCATCTTGTTTGCGCCTTTGCCGTTCAGACGGACGGTAACGGCCGGGGTACCTTTCTGACTATCGAAGGTAGAAGCGGCATCGACGATCTGGTCACCGGTCACGATAACGCGGCGGTTTAATAACACGGGGCTACCATCTCGTTCATGATAGAGCACGGCATTGAGTGGTGTGCGGCCGGTTTTTTCAGCCTCTAGCCAGTCGGTACGTGTGCCTTCGGCTAACCTGAATTCCAGTGTGGCGGTGGCACCGAGTATCTTCTTCGCTCCCGCAGTATCCTGGATACCGGGTAGCTGTACCACGATACGTGAACTTCCCTGCTGCTGGATGACGGGTTCGGCAACACCCAGTTCATTGACACGATTACGTAGTGTGATGATATTTTGCTGCAGTGCCGACTTCTTCTCATTTCTTATGGCGGCCTCTGTCAGCGTGGCGTTGATGCTCAGTGCTTCTTCATCTTCTACCAGGTTCAGATCACGGAATTGCCGCGGTAATTTTTCTGATGCCTGTTGCAGTTGCGCGAGATCGCGGAAACTGATGTGCAGACCCTTATCATCATGGCGTACGCCGCGATAGCGGATCTTTTCTTCGCGCAGGTAACTGCGGATGTCTGATAAGGTGCTCTCTTCAAGGCGTTTGATGGCTGCGACCATATCCACTTCCATAAGAAAGTGTACGCCGCCTCGCAGGTCCAGACCCAGATACATGGGAACGGCGTTCAGGGCACGCAACCAGTCAGGGGTTGCCGGAGCCAGGTTCAGCGCGATCAGATACTGTTTGCCGAGTGCCTCCTTCAAAGCATCCGCTGCGATCAGCTGGGTTTCGGTATCTTGAAAACGGACGAGCAACCGTCCCTGCTCTAATTCGGTGGACAGGATGTTCAGGTCTTTGGCGCTGATCGCCTGTTCTACCATCAATTTGTCTTCATCGGTCAATGCTTTGGTCCGATGACTTACCTGAACGGCCGGGTCTTCACCATACAGGTTGGGCAAGGCAAAGATACTGGAAAAAACCAGCACGACGATAAGTAAGATATATTTCCACAGTGGATATTGATTCAGCATGGCTGAGTTTTCCCGTTCTTAGAGTTATGGTTTAGTCTTTCTGAATAGCGTTATATAGCAGTAATGAACTCAGATTCAATCTTTCTGGTCTTTGATGGTGCCTTTGGGCATGATGGTCTGAACAGCGGATTTCTGTATTTTCAGAGTGACATCCTTTGCAATTTCCAGTGATACAAAGTCATCGTTGATCTTCGTGATTTTCCCCAAAATACCACCAGAGGTTAATACTTCTTCACCTTTTTGCAGGTCATTGACCATCTGTTTGTGTTCTTTCTGGCGTTTGCTCTGAGGGCGGATCAGGAAAAAATAAAACAGCACGACCAGACCGATGGGTAACAGCAATGATGCTATCGGGTCAGCTTGCTGGGCTGTGGCGGCACCGGCATCGGCCATTGCGTCAGAAATGAAAAAACTCATGGTTAACCTCGTAAATTTAGAGCTGGGTAAAGGCTAAAAAGCCTGTATTTAATGGCGCGCTATTATGCCATAAATGGGCGCGTAACTGTGATTTTTCTTGGTGCACAGGACCGGGGATTATGTGCCGGGCCTGAACCTGATGAGGCCGTGGTGTCATTTATTAGAATTGCATACCTGGAAGCGCAGATAGCAATCCACTCCTGCAGGTTGCAGCAGGAGTGGAATTTATTCCACGATAGAGCCAGATACGTTATCCACCCTCTTTTGTTGCATTGATCCTCGTATAAAAATTTTCGGCATAGGTTTCAAACCGGTCATTTTCGATGGCATTTCGGATGTCACGCATCAATTGCTGGAAATAGTACAGATTATGTATGGTATTTAATCGTGACCCGAGTATTTCACCACATTTATCCAGATGGCGCAGATAGGAACGTGAGTAATTCTGGCAGGTATAACACTGGCAGCCTTCATCTAATGGCCTGGTATCGTCCTGGTAACGGCTATTTCTGATCTTCAGAATACCTTTGCTGGTATAGAGGAAACCGGTACGGGCATGGCGTGTAGGAATGACACAGTCAAACATATCGATACCGCGCCTTACGGCTTCGATAATATCTTCCGGTCGGCCCACGCCCATCAGATAACGTGGTTTGTCCGTGGGCAGTCCGGGGACGGTGAAATCGAGTACCTTATTACGTTCTTCCATAGGCTCACCGACAGATAGACCGCCGACAGCGTACCCATCAAAGTCCAGTTTGCAGAGCCCAGCGGAGGACTCCTGTCGCAGTGCTTCATACATGCCTCCCTGGACGATACCAAATAATGCCGATGGGCGGCTATGCTGGAAATTGGCCTGGTGTGCTATTTTACAGCGCTCCGCCCAACGCAGAGATAACTGCATCGAATCCATGGCTTCTTTTTCTGTCGCTGGATATGGCGTGCATTCATCGAAGATCATGACGATATCAGAACCCAGATCTTTCTGAATCTGCATGGAGTATTCGGGAGTAAGTTCGATTTTCCGGCCATCGACCGGTGAGTTGAACAACACACCGTTTTCGGTAATCTTGCGCATCTTTGCCAGACTGTAGACCTGGAAACCACCGGAATCAGTAAGGATAGGTTTCTGCCAGTGCATGAAGTCATGCAGATCCCCGTGCTTACGGATAATCTCTGTTCCCGGACGGAGCATCAGGTGGAAGGTGTTGCCTAATATGATTTCGGCACCAATACCGGTTAGCTCTTCAGGTGTCATCGCTTTAACCGTGCCGTAAGTGCCGACGGGCATAAAGGCAGGGGTTTCGATGGTGCCACGATCAAAGCTTAGCTGGGCACGGCGGATACCATTGTTTTCTTTTTTTAATTTAAATAACATCAGTTAGTTACATTATATAGTTAATTTGTTTTATCACATAAGTTTAATATGGAAAGCCGGGTGTTGTCTTCAGAAAATCGCGGATGACAATCCGCTGCTACAGGATTTCGTGCGTCTTAGCTGATAAACATGGCATCACCATAGCTGAAAAACCGGTATTCTCTGGCGATAGCTTCTGCGTAACAGGCCATCATTTCATCCTTGCCGGCAAAGGCACTGATCAGCATCAACAGGGTCGATTCAGGCAGGTGGAAATTGGTGATGAGCGCGTCGATGCTTTTGAAGCTGTATCCGGGGTAGATAAATATATCCGTTTCACCTGCATAGGCTTTCAACTGCCCTTCTTTAGAGGCGGTTTCGAGTGAGCGTACTGTCGTCGTTCCTACGGCGATTATACGACCGCCCTGGTCACGCGTCTGCAGGCATTTGTCAACGGTCCTCTGGTCTACCTCGAGGTATTCAAAATGCATCTTGTGGTCTTCGATATTTTCACTTCTTACCGGTTGAAATGTACCTGCACCGACGTGCAGGGTAACATGTGCCGTTTCAACACCTTTGCTCTCCAGTTTTTCGAGCAGGGACTCGTCGAAATGTAATCCTGCTGTGGGTGCTGCTACCGCGCCTGGTTTATCGGCATAGACGGTCTGATAACGCGAAAAATCTTCGGCAGTATCACAGCGTTCAATATAAGGCGGTAGTGGCATGTGTCCGATATTTTCCATGATTTCGGCCATCGGGTGATGATGGCCTGAATTGAGTATAAACAGATCGCCATCGCGACCGTCAACGGTGACTTCGTAGCTTTGGTTATTATCCGATAAGATAATCTTACTGCCTGTTTTTGGGGTTTTACTGGCCCGGATATGTGCCAGACAATCTTTGGTGCCAGTCAAACGTTCTACCAGCACCTCCACCCTGCCACCGGTTTCCTTGTGTCCGTATATCCTCGCGGGAATGACACGGGTATTGTTGAAGACCAGCAGGTCACCTTTATCCAGCAGATCGATGATATTATTGAACTGGAGATGATCGATGCTCTGTCGCGCACGGCAGTAATGGAGCAGGCGACTGTGTGAGCGGACATCACAGGGTTTTTGTGCGATGAGCTGTTCAGGCAGGGAGTACTGGAATTCACACGTTTTCATAGGCGGCGAATACTACCGCTGTCATCGGTTGTTTGTCGATGGCTATTTCCGGGTTCTATGAACTCATTTTACCGACAGCACAGCTGACGAAAGATTTTGCTCTGGCTTTAGCCGCTTTCAGACCGTCTGTCGTACCGCTTTCAGGGTAGCCCAGTTTGAGCAGTAATCGAGCGACTTCCAGCTTGCTGGTTTCATCCGCATCGACACGGACGATCCCGGTTTCGACCTCGACTTCGCAATCACAGACGGCTTCCAGCTCATTCAGGCGTTTGCTAATGGTGCCAGCACAGCCACCACATTTTATATTTTCAACCTTGATTTCATACGACATAGTCATTCCTGCTGGTTATCGGGCTAGCAGCCCGCAAATTTCAGATACCCACCGATGTTATGGACGTGGTCAAAACCCAGTTGCTCCAGGTATTTTTTCACCATTTCGGAACGGACACCACTGCGGCAATATAACAATACCGGCTTATCGGTATCGATATCATCTTTGAGAAACTGGAATTTATCGATAGGCATATTAACTGCACCACTCAGTGCGCCCTGATTGAACTCTACTGATGAGCGTACATCGATGAGTTGCCCACCTTCTTCTAAAACAGCTTTGACAAAAGAACAATTGTATTTTTGATTCATCTTTAAAATGGATAGCACACGAATATTAACATTTTATAATATATTCATATTTATTGCAATATCAATATGTTATGAATAATAAAATGATTCAGCCGATTAGGCTTGTCTATCGTGGATAAATGCGTCAGCATGCGAAAAACCAGAGAGAGGTTCTGCTATGTTTAAAACCAATGAATATTTTGACGGGAAAGTGAAATCGATCGCTTTCAGGACAGCGCAAAAAGCCGCTACGGTCGGTGTTATGTCGGCTGGAGACTATGTTTTTTCGACGAGTGATAAAGAGAAAATGACAGTAGTAACGGGTGAACTCGTCATACGATTAAAGGGTGATAATGAAGACAGTCGTTATACTGCCGGTCAATCATTCGAGGTAGCGGCAAACAGTGAGTTTGAGGTAACGGTCGCTGTTGATACATCATACCTCTGTGAATATGGCTGAGTGTCATCCTTATTACAGTCAATGGTTCATCCCTGCCGATCGTGATAAATACATCCTGTCTCGCATATGAAGCCCACCCTGTATTATATTCATGACCCGATGTGCAGCTGGTGCTGGGGGTTTCGTCCGGTATGGCATCAGGTACAGAAAAATGTAAAAGACCGGGTAACCATTCGGCCCCTGTTAGGTGGGCTGGCACCGGATGATGAGCAGCCTATGTCCGAAAGCATGCAGAAAAACATCCAGGACAACTGGAAAAGAATTCAGCAGACGATTCCGGGAACAAAATTTAATGATGATTTCTGGGAAGTCTGTACACCACGGCGCTCGACCTATCCTGCCTGCCGTGCCGTTATTGCTGCAGGATTACAGGATGGGCAGTTTGCAGAAAAAATGCTTTTGGCTATCCAGCAAGCCTATTATCTATACGCAAGAAACCCTTCTGATGATCCAGTGCTGATACAGCTTGCAAAAGAGATTGGACTGGATGGCAGACAGTTTAAAATTGATTTATCTTCGGAGCGATGCAAACTGTTGTTAAAAGAGGAACTGCAACAGGTCGCGAATTTGGGTGTCAGC
>DROB01000107.1 GCA_011321985.1 Gammaproteobacteria bacterium
AAAGGTGATGCGTCAAAAGCGAACGGAACGTTCAAACTACTGGCACCACAGGATGGCACGGTTATTTTTGATCAGTTTATCGTCGGAGAACTAATCGAACCCGGTACAAAACTGTTCATCATCAGTGATGAAACGGTACTCTGGGTCGAAGCCCGGTTAACGCCTGCGCAGGCGGCACTGGTCGCGACCGGCAGCCCTGTCGATATCCTCGCGGGTAACAAACATTTTTCCGGAAAAGTGGTTCAGGTTCATCATGCACTGGATGAGAGTACACGTACTCTCGCCGTACGTATAGAGATGGCTAACCCTGATGACCAGTTGCATCCGGGTGTCTTCGTGCAGGCGCAGATCAGTAGCACCAGTACCGAACAGGCACTGGCGGTTCCCGTTAATGCGATACTGAGAAGCCCTGATGGTGACTGGGCAGTTTTCATCGAGCATGAAGCGGGAGAATTCGAGCCACAGGAAGTGGAACTGCTGAGAACGGTGGGGGATCTGGCCGTCATCGAGGGCATCGACCCCGGTGTTCGAGTGGTGACCAAAGGTGCATTTTTCGTACAGTCCGAACTGGCCAAAGCTGGTTTTAAAGTTCATAACCACTAGGGAGCAGGACAATGTTAGATGCAATTATTAGCTGGTCCGTCAAGAACCGCCTATTGGTGGTTATCGCCCTGTTAGCTACGGTGGTTGGTGGTAGCCTCATCTTACCAAAACTTAATCTCGATGCGTTTCCGGATGTGACTAATGTCCAGGTGCAGATCAATACTGAAGCACGTGGACTGGCTGCCGAAGAGGTCGAGCAGTTGATCACATTCCCGATCGAAGCTACGATGTATTCGCTACCGGATGTGGAGGAAGTGCGCTCGATCTCAAAAACCGGTCTGTCGGTTATTACCGTGGTTTTCACCGAAGGCACCGATATCTATTTTGCCCGGCAATTAGTCTTCGAGCGTCTGCAGACAGCGAAAGAGCAGATACCTGATGGTATCGGAACACCGGGTATCGGTCCGAATACCTCCGGTCTGGGACAGGTCTATCAATACATTCTGCGTGCTGATGATCCGGAAAAATATGATGCTATCACCTTACGGAGTTATAACGACTGGATCGTGAAACTGTTGCTCATGCCGGTAGGTGGCGTGACAGAAGTGCTGTCGTTTGGTGGCGAAGTACGCCAGTACCAGGTGCAGCTTAATCCAGAACGCCTCCTTGCTTATGGCCTGACCGGTGATGATGTTGCTGATGCCGTCGAAAATAATAACCGTAATGCGGGTGGCTGGTATATGGACCGTGGTGCAGAGCAACTCGTCGTGCGTGGGGTCGGCTGGGTTCGTAGCGGTGAAAAAGGACTCCGCGATATCGGTAATATTCCGCTGAAAGATGTAGACGGTGTGGTGGTCCGTGTCAGTGATGTCGCTATCGTCGATTTTGGTCCGGAGATTCGACAGGGTGCGGTCTCTATCACCCGTCGTGATGCTGATGGTAACCCCGAAGCTCTGGGTGAAGTGGTGGCAGGTGTGGTACTCAAACGTCTGGGTGCAAACACCAAAGCCACTATCGAAGGTATCGAATCCCGCCTGACGGCAATACAGACCGCATTGCCCGATGGGGTGACGCTGGAACCGTTTTATGATCAGGCCAGCCTGGTCGATCAGGCCGTTTCAACCGTATCGAAAGCCCTGCTCGAAGCCTTCGTGCTCATCGTTATCGTGCTGATGCTGTTTCTGGTCAACCTGCGGGCGACTTTCCTGGTGCTGATATCGGTACCGATCTCTATCGGCCTGGCGTTGATGGCGATGGCACAATGGGGAGTGTCGGCCAACCTGATGTCACTGGGTGGTCTGGCGATCGCGATCGGTATGATGGTGGATGGGTCGGTGGTGATGATGGAGCATATATTCAGCCATTTAACCCATGCGGATAACCAACATCGTGTGCATCAGAAGCAGGCAATAGATGACCAGCATCCTTATGATTCGGCACATGATGATCATGGCATGGCGTTGCGTATTAAAGATGCTGCACGTGAAGTCGGTCGGCCGGTGTTTTTCGCCGTGTTGATCATCATCATCGTATTTGCTCCGCTATTCAGTCTTGAAGGTGTTGAAGGCAAGCTTTTTCAACCGATGGCGATATCCATCGTTTTAGCGATGATGGCATCGTTACTGGTCGCTCTGGTCGTAGTACCGGCACTGGCGACTTACCTGTTTACTAAAGGTGTGCAACACAAAGATGGTTATGTGATGCCTCCACTGGAAAAGCTGTACCGTAAAGCACTACCCTGGGCGCAGGCAAAACGCCGTCTGGTGGTTATCTTTGCGCTAGGCCTGTTCGTCGCTTCACTGGCTTTGATCCCGTTTCTGGGAACAGAGTTTGTGCCTGAGCTGGAAGAGGGAACATTGAATATCCGGACTACTCTGGCGCCTTCGTCCAGTCTGGATACCGCGCTGGAAGTTGCCGGCAAACTCGAGGCAGCACTGTTGACTTTTCCAGAGGTGATCTATGCGACCAGTCGTGTCGGTCGTCCGGAAATCGGGGGTGATCCCGAACCGGTTTCGAATGTAGAAACCTTTGTTGGTCTGAAGCCGGTGAGTGAATGGACCAGCGCAACAAACCGCCTCCAGCTACAGAAGTTGATGGAGGCCAGGATGTCTGAGCATCCGGGTTTATTGATTTCATTCTCACAGCCGATCGCGACCCGTGTCGATGAATTGCTTTCCGGTGTGCGCGCACAACTGGCGATCAAACTGTTTGGTTCGGACCTCGATATGCTGGCGAAAAAGGGCGGCGAGATCGAAGCACTGGTGAAAAAAGTAGAGGGTACACGTGGCGTGGCCATGGAACAGATCGGGGGAGAAGCGCAACTCGCGGTTCGACCTGATCGTGATGCGCTTGCACGTTACGGTATACCGGTGGCACAGGTGATGGACCTGGTAGCCGATGCGATCGGTGGGCGTGCTGCTGGACAGGTGATCAACGGCAACGAACGTTACGATATCTACGTGCGCCTCGGCGAACAATACCGTAATAATGTCGAAGCCATCCGTGACCTTATCCTGCAGGCACCGGGCGGAGCCTGGGTCAGGCTGGGTGATGTCGCACAGGTCCAGATAGAATCCGGGCC
>DROB01000108.1 GCA_011321985.1 Gammaproteobacteria bacterium
AAGCAATTTTTTAAACTGGCCGGGGTAATTATTACCTGCGCGGTTATTTCAGCATGCAGTAGTTCGAATAATTCGGGTGGTTCACTGAATAAAGGTAAAGCCAGTAGCGGTGACGCAGATTTCAGTAAATATGTGGCTATCGGTGATTCATTGACCGCGGGTTACGCTGATGGTGCTCTTTATCTGTTCGGGCAGCAGAATTCTTTTCCGGCGGTACTTGCGAAACAGTTTGCTGAAGTTGGTGGTGGGGCTTTTGAGCAGCCTCTAGTTAGTGATAATTTCGGCGGCTTAGTATTTGATGGCGCTCCCATCCTTGACAGTGACGGTAATGATCGCTTTGAGAATAGATTGGTTCTGAATACTGATCCAGATCCAACAATGGAAGGTGAGCTGCCTAGCCCGGAACGTTTAGCGGGTACTGCAACGACCGAGGTTAATGGTTCTGGTTTGACTGGTGAGTTCAATAATATGGGTGTGCCAGGCGCGAAATCCTTTCATCTTCTCGCGGCAGGTCTTGGTAATCCTGCGGGGGTGCTGCCTGAATTGTCTAATCCCTATTTTGCCCGGTTTGCAAGTGCTCCCGGTGCCGTGTTAATTGCTGATGCTGCTATGCAACAGCCCTCCTTTTTCACTTTGTGGATAGGCAATAACGATGTTCTTTCTTTTGCTACCTCGGGTGGTGTGGGTGTTGATCAGTTAGGTAATCCTGATATTGCTGGTGACATTGACCCTAACAATAAATATGGGTCTAATGATATTACCGACCCCACTGCTTTTGCTGGTGTTTATGCTCAGATTGTCGGTGCGTTGACAGCCAATCCTGCAACCAAAGGTGTGTTAATCAATATTCCGGATGTTAGTACTATTCCTTTTTTCACTACCGTGCCATTTAATCCGGTGCCATTAGACCAGGCCTCAGCGGATGGTCTTAATGCCGCTTTTGCTGCATATAATGCGGGTGTTCAATCTCTTGTTGGTATAGCTCCTGGTTTAACCCAGGAAGAAGCTGATGCGCGAACTCTTACTTTTGTAGCGGGTGAAGAGAATGCGCTGTTGATTATTGATGAAGACTTAACTGACTTAACTCAAATTAATCCACCTAGCACATTACCTCTCATCAATATGCGACAAGCAACAAACGATGACCTGATCATTTTACCCACCAGTGCCAAAATAGGTGAATTGGTTGATCCGAATGATGACCCTAAAGACCCTACTTCGCCAAGATGGGGAATTAGTGGGGCTCTAGAAGATGGTGATGTTTTAACAGCAGATGAGATTCAGGCTATTGATACCGCTCGAACAGCATTTAATGCAACCATCAAAGCCGCAGCCGATGCCGACCCCAATCTTGTTCTCCTCGATGCCTCTGCACTTATGACACAACTGAGTACGGCAGAGGGTATCGATTTTGGCACCGGCTCGATCAATTCAAAGTTTGCCACCGGTGGTGCGTTTAGTCTTGATGGAGTGCATCCAACGGCGCGCGGTTATGCCTTTATCGCCGATTCCATTATCGATGAAATTAACGCAGGCTTTAATGCTAATGTGTTTAAGGTTGATCCGGCTTTATCCACAACTATCTTTTTAAAATAAGGCTTATGGCTAATTACATAAAAAGTGTTATCTCTCATAAAAAACTTAAGGTGTAAATTCGAATGAATAATAATTTTAAAAAGTCGTTTACCAAATCATTGCTTGCCGTCAGTATCGCAAGTGCCACCACCATTACACAGGCCGGTTCGTTTGGATTAATCGAAAATAGTGCCAGTGGTCAGGGCTCGGCATTTGCCGGCGCTTCCGCACTGGGAGAAGATGCCAGCACGGTCTATTTCAATCCGGCGGGTATGACGCGACTATCCGGTTCGAAAGTAGCCGTTGCCGGGCATATCATCGCACCGGATGCAAAATTTACCAATAAAGGTTCAACCGATGCGCTGGGCGGTCAATTGACTGGCAGTAACTCGACCACGGACAAGGTGGGTTTCGTGCCCAACCTTTATTATGCGACCGAGCTGCCTAATGATATCCACGTAGGCCTGGGTATCAATGTGCCTTTTGGTCTGGAAACCAATTATGACAGTGGCTGGGTCGGGCGTTACCATGCTGACAAAAGCGAGATATTATCCATTAACATCAACCCATCGATAGCATGGAAAGTAACCGATAAGGTGGCTGTGGGTTTTGGTATCAGCATCCAGTATCTGGATCTGACACTGACCAATAAACTGGATTCAGCGCTGGTTTGTAATAATCTTTCCAGTAAATTGCCCGCGGCTGCAAAACCGGGTGAGCCAGGTTGTGGTACCTTATCGCCCAATACCGCGTCACTGGATAGTTCGACTGATCTATCCGGTGATTCGACAGAGTTTGGCTGGAATGCTGGCGTGTTAATCGATATCAACGATAAGAATCGTGTAGGTATCGCCTATCGCTCTGCGATCAAGCACAAGGTTTCAGGTAAGGCAAAATATGATCTGAATCCTACACTACAGGGCGAAACAGATTATTTCAAAGCGGTAACGGGCTTCAATATCGTACAGGACACGGCGCTGGCCGCGACCGCAGAATTGCCACAGACACTCTCGGTCAGTTATGTCGGTGATATCGATAAACAATGGACGGTGTTAGCCGACTGGACCTGGACCGGCTGGAATAGCCTGGATACCATTGTTATCAGACAGAAAGGAGGGGTGCCGGGTCAGGAGTCTACACTGGATCTGAACTATGCCAATACCAGCCGTTACTCGGTCGGTGTTAATTATCACCATAATGACAAACTGGTCTATCGTGGTGGTCTGGCCTATGACGAAACACCTATTCGCTCGGCAAGATCAATCTCGGCAAGGATTCCAGGTAATGATCGTAAATGGGTAAGTCTGGGCGTGGGTTATGCGATGAACACCAGCTGGTCGTTTGATGTGGGTTATTCACACCTGTTTATCAGCAACACCAGGATCGACAGTAATACCGGATCATCTTCATCGGGCGCGACCCTGGTCGGTGAGTATAAGTCATCAGTTGATATCCTCAGTGTTCAGGCAAACTTTAATTTCTGATACTGTTTACAGCTGATAAAAAAGCCCTCTTTGGAGGGCTTTTTTATGCGTCATGCCTGATGAGTTGTGTATAACAGCCTGGGTAAGTGCATGCAGACACCGAGGGCATGATTTAAAACTTTTCTTAACCAAATGGCGGCAAAAATGTTTCTAAATCTTTCAACATCCGCTTTGCGTCGGAAACAGTCGTTTATTCGCGGACATTCCACGTCGGTTTTTGTTGTGAAGTAATTACCCTGTTTTTCAGCAACCATTCACGGGCATCTTCTGCATCTTTTTCAAACCAGGTTTTTGCAGAGCCCAGTCGAAAAGAATAACCCCATGTATCCATATCGCTAAACATCCTTTTTTGCCCCATCTCGGGGATGAAGTCAGATAACAGGACCTGCAGATAACAGACACCATCTTCTTCCTCATAATCACCACCGGCATCGGTGTCCAGCTTTTCCCTGCGAAATTTATCCATGCAGATGTAGTGGCAGGATTCGTGCAGTGCAGAATGAACAGGGGTATCGTTCCGTATATAAAGCACGTTGCCGATCAGCCCGGCCTCAGGTGGTTGCCAGAAACTACCGGGTATAGCATCGTTTTCGATGACTTCCCTGATCTCCATACCATAGCGTTCCAGTAAGGTCTGCAGGTTTTTCGGCGCGATGTCCTGGCAGAGAAGTACGGTTGTCATAAAGCTTTTTACAGGTAATGATGTTTCTTGAATTCTTCGAGCATGGCATTGAGTGCGACGGCACGATGGCTCATGGTATTTTTAACGTCCAGTGGTAATTCACCACCGGAGCAGTCATGTGTCGGTACGTAAAAAATCGGATCATAACCAAACCCACCCTCGCCCTGCGGTGCTTCCAGTATTCGGCCTTCCCAGCTGCCTTGTGTGATAATGGGAACCGGGTCAGTGTGCGAGCGCATGAAAACGATCAGGCACTGATAACGCGCTGTGCGTTCATCTTCTGCGATACCGTCCAGTTCTTTCAGCATCAGCTCATTGTTCTCTTTATCGCTGGCGTTTGCACCGGCATAACGTGCAGAATAAACACCAGGCCGGGCATCCAGTGCGTCCACTTCGATACCTGAGTCATCCGAGATGGCAGGCAGGCCCGTACACTCGGCTGCATGGCGTGCCTTGATAATAGCGTTCTCGACAAAGGTGGTGCCGGTTTCAGGCACTTCGGAAACGTTAAACTCTGATTGAGGCACAACTTCGATGCCACTACCTGCAAACAGTTTATTGATCTCACGGACTTTTCCGGCATTGCCACTGGCGAGTACGATCTTTGTGATTTTTTTCATGCGGTTTAACTCTCTATAGCTGCCTGCTGGACGATAAACAGTTCCTTTATGCCTTTCTCCGCCAGTTCCAGCATGCTGTTGAGCTCATCTTTGCTGTAAGGGTGTCCTTCGGCTGTTCCCTGAACTTCGATAAAGCCGTTATCGCTGTTCATCACCACGTTCATATCAGTTTCAGCATTGGAGTCTTCCGCATAATCCAGGTCGAGAACGGGCGTGCCATTATAGATACCGACCGAGACCGATGCGATCTGATGGTGTAATGGATTTTTGTTGATGGTTTTTTTATCGAGCAGGTGCTGTATCGCATCGTTTAATGCGACCCATGCACCGGTAATGCTGGCGGTACGTGTTCCGCCATCGGCCTGAATGACATCACAATCCAGGCTGACGGTATTTTCACCGAGGACTTTCAGGTCGATGCCTGCACGCAGAGCACGACCGATCAGTCGCTGGATTTCCATAGTGCGACCACCCTGTTTACCGTTCGATGCTTCACGGCGCATGCGAGAACCTGTTGAGCGAGGCAGCATACCGTATTCAGCGGTGACCCAGCCCTGGCCTTTACCACGCAAAAAACCGGGTACCCGCTCTTCGACGCTGGCGGTGCAGATGACTTTGGTATCACCAAACTCGACCAATACTGAGCCTTCGGCATGTTTAGTGTAGTTGCGGGTAATGCGGATGGCGCGCATTTCATCTGGCTGGCGGTTGCTTGGACGCATATCGTTCATCTTCCTGTAGGTGTATCGTGTGGTTAATTTTGAGTGCGCACATTATACATGGCTGGAAGAATTAATGATGATCTGTTCTATCACCATGCTAGACTGCGGTGACAACCCAACACAAGAGATTTTCATGACCAGAAGTATGACAGCGTTTGCACGTGCCGGGCAGAGTCTGGAAGCGGGAGAGCTCATCTGGGAGATCCGGAGTGTGAACCACCGCTACCTGGAACTGCACTTTAAACTGCCAGAAAACTTCCGTGCTCAGGAAGCCCGATTTCGTGCAGCGTTGCAGCAACGGCTGAACCGTGGCAAGGTGGAATGTTACCTGCGCTTCAATGTGAATGCCCGGCAATCTGAAGCGATCAACATCGATCCGCAGCAGGCAAAATCGATAGTGAGAGCCTGCCAGGAAATAAACCAGTTGCTACATCAACCGTCGGAAGTGGATCCGATGGAAGTATTGCAGTGGCCAGGTGTGGTGCAGGAAACAAAGCTGGATATGCAACCGGTTTTTGCTGCCAGTGAAGAAGCATTAACGGTCGCACTCGATGATCTGCTGGCTAATCGCGAACGTGAAGGAGCCCGGATGCGTGATCTGATTTTACAACGCTGCGATGCCATCCAGGATATCGTCGATCGGGCACGAGAAAATATGCCTGAGATACAGGCGCGTTATCAGAAAAAAATACATGATCGTCTGGACACGCTGGATATCGATGTTAATCCTGATCGTCTGGAACAGGAACTGGTGCATCTCGCACAGAAGATGGATGTCGATGAAGAACTGGATCGGCTGGATAGTCACCTGAAAGAGATAAGAGAAGTATTGGGTCGTGATGAAGCCGTTGGACGGAGGCTGGATTTCCTGATGCAGGAGCTTAATCGTGAGGCCAATACCCTCGGCTCAAAATCTGCAGATATCGCCAGTACCAATGCTTCAGTCGAATTAAAGGTATTAATAGAGCAGATGAGGGAACAGATCCAGAACATAGAATAATGTTCCTGATGTAGTTTTGGGTTATCCACGGAAGTAGGGGTTGCCAATCTATTAATCAAATAAAACGAAAGTAGCGAATGAAAAATATTGATTGATGATTTTAGCAATTATTAATTTTCACTAAAGAATACCTCTTTGATAAAATTGTCATTTTTTTTGGTTGGATGCTATAACTGTCAAAAATTACGATATTTTGATTAAGGATCTTTGCATTTCAGCGATCAGAAAAACCACCTTATTTTTTATCTCACTGATAATACAGGTTTTTGTCATTAAGGCACGTTTTTTGCTTAACATAAGTATGGGTTCTCTGTGCTTGCTTGTAAGTAGCGCGAAGAAGTTGATTTTCGAATCAGAGTCAGTTTAGCTATAAACAAGGGTTAAGCGGCAATATCTTTTTGTGTGCGATTTTGTTTTAAAGTTACAGCCTATATTTTTGGTATATGTCGAGGCAGTCTGAGTGTAATTATCGAGTTATTGGCGGTGTATGATGTATCAGGTAAAAAATAAGTTACAATGCAGCCTTAATTTTCAGGGAAAAATAAATGAAAAATAATTACAATCACCAATCATTCATGATTGGAGTTCGCTGGTTAATTTCTATTTCTTTACTGTTTATT
>DROB01000109.1 GCA_011321985.1 Gammaproteobacteria bacterium
GGTGCCGTCACCTTACAGATTGATGAAAACGGCAAGATGTCGACCAATAATGAATATCAATGCCATATCAATCCATTTGAAGGGGCCAATATGGACCCTGCCTCGCTGGAAGTAAATGGCATCGACCCCCATCACCCTTTCCGCATCGCCATAGCTAAAGATGAAGAAACGGGAGTACGGGAGTTATTTCGCTTCATCCAGAAAGAGATGAAGCAGCACAAGTGTAAACGTGCAATCATGATCGGGCACAACACCATCCTCGATCGAAATTTCATCTTTGCCGCGGCAGAGCGCAATAAAATCTCCCGCAACCCATTTCATCCCTTCAGCACATTTGACACCGTCAGTCTGGCCGGTCTGGCTTATGGGCAAACCGTCTTATCACGTGCTGCACAGGCTGCAGGTCTGAGCTGGGACAGCGACGAAGCACACTCAGCACTCTACGATGCAAAACAGACTGCCGAGTTATTCTGTATTATCGTCAACCGCTGGGCGGAGGCTTCCGGCCCCGTCTGGAGCGATATCAGTGGATAGAAGGATAAAATCTGAAAAGGACGCATTAGCCAGCATCTAGACATACTCTAAATTCAATATTTTAGCCATTTCTGCAATTCTTTGGCTATAGTTAAGCAATAAGATTATTATTAGTAATCTAACCACCAAAGGACGGCAAAACAGTTCTATGAGCAGTAAAGACCTCTCCATTATCATCGTTGATGACTTACAATTTAGCCGTATCGTCGTAAAAACAGCTCTGAAAAAAGCGGGATATAACGGCGTTCGTATGGCCGACTGTGCGACAGAAGCCCTGAAGATGATCGAGCAACAACCCGCCGATGTCGTACTGGCAGACTGGATGATGCCGGAGATGGATGGACTGGAACTAACCCAGCACATCCGGCAGACCGATGAAGAGAAAGGCACTTATACCGCCATTATCTTATTTACCGCACATGACGGGGTCGAATACCTGGTCAAAGCCTTCGATCACGGCGTTGACGACTACCTGTGTAAGCCGCCCAATCCTCAGGAACTGGCCGCGCGCGTCAATGCCGCTGCCCGGATTGCTGCTCTGCAGAACGATCTACTCGAAACCTCACGTCAATTACAGAAAACCATCCAGAACCTGGAAAAAATGGCACTGGTAGATGAACTGACAGGAGCAGGAAATCAGTCATTTCTGATAAAAAACCTGAAAGCACACCTGCAAGAAGCATCTGCGCGCCGTGGCGGTGTTTGCCTGGCACTGGTCGAGCTACGCGAACTGGAAGACATCGGTGCCAAACACGGCGAATTCATTATTAATGAAATATTAATCAGTCAGCATAGACGCTTACGTCGCGCAATCAGGCCTACTGACATTATAGCCAGATTAGAGAATAATATCTTCGGTATCATCATGCACCATACCAAGACCAAAGACTACAAACCATCAGCAATCGAACGCATCGTCACCATGATCAATAACCGTGCCTACAAAACATCCGTTGGCAATCTGAGCATCAATGGCTGCATCGGTGTACATTATTATCGTGGCGACCAGGCCATTATCTCTGCCGATGAAATGATAAAACAGGCAGGCAGCAAACTCGATCAGGCACGCGGCAATGCATCATTGAGCATCGCTTATTAGGCCTGGTTAACACAGAATCAAAGATAAACGCCCATCAGAATAAGTAAAAAAGGTTTTATTTCCGGCAATAAAAAAGCCGCTCAATATTGAACGGCCTGCTTCCCGACGGTTACTGTACAAACTCAAGCGACCGCTATCGACGCAAAGCGGGCATGGCGATTTTAAATAGCAGCAACCTTTTTTATTGGCTCATGTGCTATCTTCGAGCATTCGCAGTCTGCAAACCCCTCCTACAAGTAACGTGAACCCGTAGGAACGGAATTTATTCCGCGAACAGAGGTTAAAACAAGCGTGAAAATCGCATGTTTTCAAGCTACCCAGAGCGTCTCCGTTACTGGTCGTTGGCAGCCTGCCCGGCAGTTGCTTCGTCGATCATTTTCTTCAGATCACCGTTTTCAAACATCTCCAGTGTGATATCACAGCCACCGATCAACTCACCATCGACATAAACCTGAGGAAACGTCGGCCAGTCGGCATAACGGGGCAAATTCTGAAAGATTTCCGGATCGGCCAGTACGTTGCAATAGCCAAACTCTTTACCCACCTGTTTCAAGGCTTCAACGGTACGGCCAGAAAAACCACACTGCGGAAACTGCGGTGTGCCTTTCATGTAGATCATCACCTTGTTGCCTTTAACCTGCTCATCAATTCTTTCTAAAACATCAGCCATTTCAAATACCTGCTCTCATAATTAGTGAGGAATTATACCCCGACTCATACATAATTAACCCTGACAAATACCGGGTGAAAGAGAACATGGGGCTAAATCAGGTAATTTCAAGAGCATGGAAACAGGGTATTTACTCCCACCTTTAGCTTAAGGACTCACCTTCACTATCAATTTTCCTTAATCAGCACATAGATTATATCCGTTGCCCTGTCATGCCATTTATCAATAATTGAACCACTGACCCGGATATTTTTTTCGTCCATCCTGACGACTGCCTGCACCTGCCCATAACTGCTCCCAGTCTTTTCAGTAGCAGCCTGTCGCATCGTCATCCTTGATGAGACATCAACAGAAACACCTTTTGACATCGCGATATAAGCCAGACCTTTTTTATAGGCGCATTGTTCCTGTGCGATCAGGCCTTTTACATGGGTGGCACATTTACCGACAAAGTTCTCTCCCGGGTTATCGATCCAGTCCGGACGATTACTTTTTTTAACTTCCTTGCCGCAACCAGCTAATAACAAAAAACACATCAGCAGGCTCAGCGCCACCATCTTTATCATCATTTTTCTGCCCTGTTTCGGGAAGTAACAACCAGCAGCATGATACGCTTTTATTGTTACCGGGGCCATAACCTGGCAGCTTATTGACACCATGGATCGAGCAGCATGAAAACTTTTCAAAAAAATCAGGCTCGATAGACCCTGACAGTCACATTAAACACACATTAACCACCCTTCAACGTTCCTGGTTAACCTTTCGGTATCTCCACATAACGAACATTGCAAAATATGATTAACCAGGCAAGACCACATCACCGGACATACAAGACGACCGTAGCCATTATCGTTAAAATTCATGATAATATTATAGCGATTACCGGAGGTGCCTTACATGATTAAATTAAAAACAGGGATAAGTCGCCGCACACTGATAACCGGCATGGCCTCCGGCACGATAATGAGTGTCGCCAACGCTTTAAATGCCCGGACTCCCAGCGGTTTCCCCAGACCACCCGCGGACATATCAGATTCATCTCTTTCAAAGGATGAGGATTACTGGAATAATATAGCGAGCTATTACGACTCTACCGCAGGCATAATTAATCTTGAGCACGGTTACTGGGGCAAGATGGCCCGCACTGTTCAGGAGTTTTATTTATCTGCCACTAAAATGGTAAACACTCAAAACTCTTACTACGCACGTAAAGATTACACTGAAGATCATAAATCATGTGTGCGACGCGTGGCTAATGCGTTAGGTGCTGAAGAAGATGAAATCGTTCTTACGAGAAATGCGACCGAGGCAATTCATAATTTGATTCGTCAGTATCGTGGCCTGGATGATGGTGATACCGTACTTTATGCCGACATAGATTACCCTAGTTTTAAAACAACCATGTCGTGGCTAAAAAGTGCACGTAACGTTAATGCCGTTCAAATAGAGCTGCCAGTTCAGGCAGATCAATCAGAGTTACTGAAAAAATACATTAGTGCATTTGATGCAAACCCCAAACTAAAATTAATACTACTCACCCACGTAAGCAATCAACATGGAATGATCGTCCCGGTGAAAGCAATTACAGCTGAAGCTCGCGCAAGGGGTATTGACGTGATTTGTGACAGCGCACAATCATGGGGGTTGATCGACTTTAAAATAAAGGACATTGATGTTGACTGGGCCGGGTTCAATTTACATAAATGGATCGGAGCACCTCTGGGAGTAGGCGCACTCTATATGCGCCGCGGGTCCTTGCACAAGATTGCACCTTATCCCGGTGAGGACGACCCTGAAAACAAGGATGCGAGTGCACGCGTGCATACTGCCACCTCTAATTTTGCTGCCATCCTTTCAATACCTGCGGCTCTGGACTTTCATGAAAACATTGGTGCCTCAGTAAAAGAAGCGAGGCTTAATTACCTTAGAAGTTTGTGGACGACGGAAGCAGATAAAATGTCCAATATCGAAGTTCTGGGGGGCACTGATGAATCTTCTCGTACCGGCATGGCATCATTTCGCAAAGTCGACAAGAATTCAGTTAAGGACGCTCAACTACTTCAACAAACACTGGAAAATAAATTTGGAATTTTTACTGTGGTAAGAAAAGGGCTGGCAAGTGGTGGCTGCGTAAGAGTAACACCTCAGATATTCAATACTCCGGCTCAGATAGAAAAATTTGTAAGCGCACTAAAAACACTTAACTGAAATATAGGAATCCGGGATCATAGTAAAAACCCTGAATATCAGCTCTTAAACAGGTTTTCATGGCATACCAGCTTCGTCTAAGGTCGCCTTCATAGATCGGTCAAAGCGGACAAACTCTGGTTCCAGTAACATTCCTCAACTCGCTGGAGATACTGCGCCTGCAGAGACAGCCGGCTCACTCCGGTTTCAGTGCTTTTCTATATTCTGCTGCCACCATAATTCCAGTGCCGCCAGATGCCATAATTTACTGCCCTGTAGTCGGGTATGATAACCTTCCGGATCGGTCAGTAGTTTTTCAACA
>DROB01000110.1 GCA_011321985.1 Gammaproteobacteria bacterium
AACATAAGCTTGCATCATCTGGATCTGGGCGGGGGACTGGGCATCCGTTATCAGGATGAAAATCCACCGTTACCGGAAGAGCAGATGTCGGCTTTATTGCAGCGGTTACAGGGGCGTGAGTTCGAAATCCTGATCGAACCCGGAAGAGCGATAGTGGGTAACGCAGGCCTGTTGCTGACGCGAGTGCAGTATCTGAAGAATAATGAGGAGAAAAATTTTGCGATAGTCGATGCAGCCATGAATGACCTGATGCGGCCCGCCCTGTATCAGGCTTGGCAGGCCATCGAACCGGTGGTGCAGGACTCACCAGCGATGCAGAAAAGATATGATGTTGTCGGCCCAATATGTGAGACCGGTGATTTTCTTGGTAAGGACCGGGCACTTGCCATCGAACAGGGTGATCTGCTGGCGGTGCGTACGGCGGGAGCCTATGGTTTTACCATGAGCTCTAATTATAACTCGCGCCCCCGTGTCGCTGAGATCATGGTCGATGGTGAAAAGCACCAGTTCGTTCGTCAGCGAGAGACCATAGAACAATTATTTGCGGGCGAGGCTGTTTTAACGTAATGAGTCAACACTGTACGAAGCCATGACACAGAAATACGACATTGAAAAACAGGCAACCCTGCTTTTTGAAGAGGGTGATATCCCGCTGACAGAGCAGCAGTGGGACCAGCTCGCAGATCTGCTGGCCAGGAGTGAGTATCAGCACATCATCGGTGGTGACGCAGATGAGAGCCATTCCGTCTGGGTGAGCCGATATTTTAACGATGTTGATTCACCGGAAGCACTGAGCGCATTGTCTAAAGATATCGAAGCCATCGTGATGAGCACGAAGATGCGGGATTTCTACCAGCAATTTACCGGTACCAGCAAGTTATGCCTGCGCCGTTGTCAGGCGAACCGTCTGGGACAGGGTGACTATATCGGGATACATAAAGATCAGGACAGTAGCCCGGATTATCTGGCGACGATCGTGTTCCATTTCAGCGATGAATATCAGGGGGGGTATTTTCAGACTGACGGCCGCGCGCCTGAAGAGAGCCAGCGTTATCGGCCAGCGGCGCATATGGCACTGGTGAATAACTGCAGTGTTCCCCATCAGGTTACCCGGGTCGAGGGAGGCGAGCGCCTGACCCTCGCCTGTTTCTTATCCCTCTCGTTTGCCCCTAACCGGACAAGCCCCCGTGCGTTTAAAATCGGTGAGGGTCGTGCCAGCTAGGGAGCCTTTGATCAGGCTTTAGAACAGGTGTTCTACAGTTGTTTCAGTTGCTCAATAATAACCGCCGGCTCCAGGCGTTTCGTGTAGTCCATATCGATAAAAGCGTAATTGATCTTGCCATCGGTGCCGACGATAAATGTTGCTGGCATCGGTAACTCGAAGCTGTCATCACCATTATGGCCCGGGATGTCCAGCTCCCATGCCGCGTAGATCGGGCGCAATGATTCAGGCAGGGTAAAAACCAGGCCACATTGCCTGGCGAGTTTATTGCCGACATCGCTCAATACATCAAAAGTCAGTTTTGAGGCACTGATCTGATCAGTGGATTTATCGGGGGTCTGTGGGGAGATGGCTATCAACTGTGCGCCAGCTGCTCTGATGTCATCCAGACGTTGCTGGAGTGCGTTGATCTCAAGATTACAATACGGGCACCATGCTCCGCGGTAAAAGCTGATGACCAGAGGGCCGTCGTCGAGAAAAGCAGAGAGAGGTGAAGCCTGATTATCCGCATTCGGCAGATCGAAATCAGGAAATGAATCACCCACATTTATGGCCTGCTCCGCCATGCCTTTTTCGATTAACCCCTGCAGTTCGTCCATCAGTAGCTTGAGGGTTTGTTCCGGGATGGTCGGAATAAATTTTTCCTGAAATGCGGTTATTTCATCGCTGAGTGCTGCAGGGCTCATGAGGGCCTCCTATTAGTTAGACAGATGTCTAAATATAACATGAAAAAAGGAAAAAGCAATAATTAACATTGCCTTCCTGCAGACTGACAGGTATGCTCAAAATATCCTGTAACATCTTGTTTACAGGCATGATTTGGCGGTAATCAGCGGTAGTAATGGGCTTTAAATTTACAAAGATGCATGGTCTGGGTAACGATTTTGTCGTTATCGATGCCATTTCCCAGTCAATAAACCTGTCTGCTGAGCAGATCAGAGCGATATCCGACCGCCATTTTGGCATCGGCTGCGACCAGCTGCTGCTGGTTGAAAAGCCGACCACCACTGGAGCAGAGTTTCGATACCGAATTTTTAATGCGGATGGCATCGAGGTCGAACAGTGTGGTAATGGCGCACGTTGCTTCGCCCTGTTTATCCGGCAACAGGGATTGACTACAAATACGGTCATCGCGGTGGAGACGGCGGGAGGCATGATCGAACTGAAGATCGAGGGCGATCAGGTGACCGTTGATATGGGTGTGCCTGACTTCAGCCCCGAAAGCTTGCCATTCGAAGCCGAAAGGCAGGCAGAAACCTATGATCTCATGGTGAATGGCGTTGAATATGCTATAGGTGCGGTATCGGTCGGCAATCCGCATGCGGTGATGATTGTGGATGATGTCGATGATGTCGATCTTGAAGTATTGGGTAAAGCGATCGAAAGCCATCCACGGTTTCCAAAGCGGGTAAATGCCGGTTTTATGCAGATCATGAACGAGGATGAAATACGCTTACGTGTGTATGAGCGTGGCGTGGGTGAAACACAGGCCTGTGGCACAGGTGCCTGTGCGGCGGTAGCGGTGGGACGTGCGCTTGGCAGGTTAAATGCGCAGGTAACCGCACATCTGCATGGTGGTAAGCTGAGCATCGACTGGTCGGGCAAAGGGCAGACATTATTAATGACAGGACCGGCAACAACGGTTTTTCAGGGGCAAATTAACAGTGAATAAAGCAACAATAATAAATAAAAAGGCGAACGGTGATGAAGTTTCCACCGAACAGGAGCAACAACTGGCAACCGATCTGGAATTGATCAGTCTATTACGTGACAACGCGGATATACTGCAACGTCACCCTGAATTACTGGCTGTACTCGAAGTACCCCATGTGACCGGCCAGGCAGCATCCCTCATCGAACGGCAGGTTGCGATATTACGCCAGCAGACAAAAACACAGGATGAGCGTCTGTGTGCTCTGATGGACGTGGCCAGGGATAATGAACGTCTGGCGACGAGCCGGCACGGCCTGGCACTCAATCTTCTGGCGGCACACGACCTGGATGAAGTGATCAGCACCGTGCTCGATGTTCTGAGTAACGAGCTATCGGCCGATTATGCGGTGATAAAATTATTCAGTGATGAAGGTGAACGTATAACACAATCACCGGCACTATTCGTCGATGCGGGTGATAAGGCACTAAGCGCGTTCAAAATCATGCTGGAACAGAAAAATATCGTCTGCGGAAAATCGACGAGCGAGCAGAAAACATTTTTATTCGGAGAGAATGCAGGCAGCATTAAATCTGCGGCCGTCATCCCGCTGGTCACGGGTGCCAATCTGGGGCTTATCGGCCTGGGCGCAGAGCAGGCCGAACGGTTTACTGCGTCGATGGGGACGGATTTTCTTATGCAGATAGGCGAGCTGGTAAGTGCTTCACTTGCGATACATCTGGAAGATAGAACCACCGGTGAATAACCCGTGTCCCGGCAAACGTTAACCCAGGATCTGGATAAGTTTTTTCGCTATCTACAGACAGAGCGGCGTTATTCCCTACATACAGTTGCCGCGTATCGTCGTGATATCAACCATCTCATAGCGGCCTGTTCGCTCGATACAGAGCAGGTTCTCGACTGGGAGACGATCAAACAGGCAGATATTCGACACTGTATCGCCCAACTGCATCGAAAGGGCCTGTCCGGCAGGAGCTTGCAGCGCTGGTTGTCTTCCGTCCGAAGCCTGTTCAATTTCTTATGCCGTTTTAATCGAGCAACCCATAATCCCGCCACCGGAATCCCGGCACCCAGGACGGCAAAGCGCCTACCGAAAACACTCAATGTCGATGAGATAAATCAGTTACTGGAGATCGAACCATTAACAGCAGAAGCGCGAAAAATAAACGGCAAAAAAGATAGTCTAAGGTATCGTGATAACGCGATGATGGAGTTGACGTATGCCTGTGGCCTGCGTCTATCCGAGCTGAGCGGGATCGACCTGCCCGATATCGACTGGCAACAACGTACATTGACGGTGACCGGTAAAGGCCAGAAGCAGCGTCGCATTCCTTTCGGGGGAAAAGCACATCAGGCGATAACTCGCTGGGTAAAACAGCGCGAGGAGATGGCGGATGAAAATGAACCCGCTTTATTTGTGAGTTCGCGTGGCAGTCGCCTGAGCAACAGCAGTATACAAAAACGTATGAAGAAGATGGCAGTAGTGCAAGGGCTTAGTGCCAACCTGTATCCACATATGTTGCGCCATTCATTCGCTTCACATCTTTTAGAGTCTTCAAAAGATCTGCGAGCCGTACAGGAGTTGCTGGGCCACGCAAATCTGAGCACCACGCAGATATATACCCACCTTGATTTTCAGCACCTGGCCGGTGTCTACGATAACGCCCACCCACGCGCAAGAAAAAAATAACGGTAATGTGAGCGCGGTTTATTCGCTGCGCAGTGTATTATAATGGCCTCTTTTCGTTATCCGTAAAATACGCCAGGTTCAGCCGGGGAAAGCATGTTAATCACATTATCACCATCAAAAGGCCAGGATTTTGACACACCCGGCCTGTCAAAAAAATACAGCAAACCCGTTGATCTAAATGATTCAGAATTACTCATAAAAGAGTTAAGAAAGATTAAAAGAAAAAAGCTTCAGCAGATGATGGTGATCAGTGAAAATATCGCAACATTAAATGTTGATCGCTACAAGACATTCAAAACACCTTTCACCACAAAAAATGCGAAGCAGGCCATCTTTGCTTTCAAAGGGGACGTGTACAGTGGTCTTGATCTCGAGGCTTACGCTGAAGATGACTACGCTTATGCTCAGGATCACCTGAGGATACTTTCCGGCCTCTACGGCTGTCTGCGACCACTGGACCTGATACAGCCCTATCGACTGGAGATGAAGACAAGACTCAAAAATGAGCGAGGTGATAACCTCTATCAGTTCTGGGATGATCGCATCACGAAAAGGCTGAATAAAGAATTAAAAAAACAGCAGGAACCGGTGCTGGTCAATCTGGCATCGAATGAATATTTCAAGGCAGTCAAACCAAAACTGCTGGAAGGCCGTTTATTAAATATAAACTTCAAAGAGACCAAGGCCGGTAAAACACGTGTCGTCGCCATCTTTGCCAAACGTGCCCGCGGCATGATGACCGATTACATCATCCGCAACCGTATAGAAAAACCGGAACAGATCAAAAAGTTTAGACAGGGTGGCTACCGATTCGATAAAGCCTTGTCCGATGACAAACAATGGACGTTTGAGCGGCCACAGCCATAGCGCTACAAACTCGGCTTGTAGTCAGGCGTTGACGTTTAAAAAACGACTATTCACCACAGACCCGTCAAGGTATGAGCCGACCTCGTCATAGTGTAAAATTCACCCACTTTCGGGCTCGGACAGGCGACATCGTCCGTAAACAGCAATTATGTGGAGTTAATAGTGGAAACATTTCACGGCACAACCATCCTTACCGTGCGGCGAGCAGGAAAAGTCGTGGTTGGTGGCGACGGTCAGGTGACCCTGGGCAATACCATAATGAAGGGTAATGCCACAAAAGTAAGAAAGATATACGGTGATAAAGTCATCGTAGGTTTCGCTGGCGCAACGGCAGATGCTTTTACCCTGTTAGAACGGTTTGAAGCCATGCTGGAGCGACATAGTGGCCAGCTGAAGCGGGCGGCGGTCGAACTGGCCAAAGACTGGCGGACAGACCGTGTTTTACGGAAATTAGAGGCCATGTTGATCGTGGCGGACATAGATGCTTCCCTGCTGATCTCAGGCACGGGGGATGTGATAGAAGCGCATGATGACCTGATCGCTATCGGTTCAGGTGGTGCTTATGCACAATCAGCTGCCAGAGCGTTGTTCGACAGTACGGAGCTGGCAGCCCGCGACATCGTCGAAAAAAGCCTGGAAATTGCAGGCGATATCTGTATCTACACTAATCAATCCCGGACAATCGAAGAGTTATAGCCGCTGTTGGCAGCATATAGAAACAAATTACGAGTATTTTTAAGAAGGTTTATGTTTTATGTCTGAAATGACACCCAGAGAAATTGTCCAGGAACTGGATAAACACATCGTCGGTCAGAATGATGCCAAGCGCGCGGTTGCCATCGCACTGCGTAATCGCTGGCGACGGATGCAGGTCGATGAGACGTTACGCAATGAGATTACGCCCAAAAATATATTGATGATCGGTCCGACGGGTGTCGGTAAGACAGAGATCGCTCGTCGCCTCGCTCATCTGGCGAATGCACCTTTCGTTAAAGTCGAAGCAACAAAATTTACCGAAGTGGGCTATGTTGGTCGTGAAGTTGATTCGATAATACGCGATCTTGTCGACATGTCGATAAAAACAACACGTGAACAGGAAATGGCAAAAGTTCGTCATTTAGCCGAAGAAGCGGCGGAAGAACGTATTTTAGATGCATTATTGCCGCCTGCGCGAAATGAGTTTGGTGAACCCGAAGATGATAATGAGGGCACGGCACGACTACGCTTCAGAGAGAAATTACGCAATGGTGAGCTGGATACGAAAGAAATTGAGATGGAAGTGATGGCAGCACCGGTGGGCGTAGAGATCATGGCACCGCCGGGTATGGAAGAGATGACTTCGCAGCTGCAGGGTATGTTTCAGAATATGGGCAGTGACCGGAAAAAAACCAGCAAGATGCGCATATCGAAAGCCCGCAAAGTGATACTCGATGAAGAAGCGGGCAAACTGCTAAAGGAAGATGAGTTAAAGGCCCGCGCTGTCGAAAATGCCGAGCAGAATGGTATCGTTTTTATCGATGAGATCGATAAAGTCGCAAAGCGTGCGGAGAGTGGCGGTGCGGATGTTTCGCGTGAAGGAGTGCAGCGAGACCTGCTACCCCTGGTCGAAGGTTGCACCGTGACCACCAAGTACGGCATGGTTAAGACGGACCATATTTTATTCATCGCTTCCGGTGCTTTTCACCTGACCAAACCCAGTGACCTCATCCCCGAGCTACAGGGCCGCCTGCCGATACGTGTCGAGTTGTCCGCATTAAATGCGGAGGATTTTGAACGTATATTGACTGAGCCCGATGCCGCATTAACGGTACAATATAAAGCCTTGATGAAAACAGAAGGCTTAAGTCTCGCGTTTACGGAAGACGGAGTGAAGCAGATAGCAAAATCAGCCTTCGATGTTAATGAGAATGCTGAAAATATAGGTGCACGCCGCCTGCATACCATCATGGAGCGGTTGCTCGAAGAAATTTCCTATTCTGCACCGGATCAGTCCGGGGAGTCGGTAACGATCGATGCTGAATATGTGAATAACAGTTTAACCGAGTTAGTCGAGAACGAAGATCTGAGTCGCTATATTTTATAGAGCCGCACTTAACACAGAGATAAATAATGTCAAAACCCATCAATATAAATCTACACCAGAAAAGCCGCGTATTAGAAGTTGAGTATGAAGACGGAGCTGTACACCAGCTGCCCTGTGAATATCTGCGTGTGTATTCACCCTCGGCGGAAGTGACGGGTCACGGTCCGGGTCAGGAGATCCTGCAGCTAAACAAGGAAGAAGTGACTATCGAATCGATTGAACCGCAGGGTAACTATGCACTGAAATTTATTTTTGATGATAAACATGATACCGGCCTGTATACCTGGGAGTATCTGTATGAGCTGGGTGATACTTATGAGGCCAGGTGGCAGGACTACCTGGACAGATTAAAAGCCGCCGGGCATGAACGTAGAAAAATAGATTAATAATTCCTGTCCACAGGTGGATGCGGATAGCTCGATCAGGCATGACAGGACTAACAGAGTGCGATCTCTTTGAATATGAGACAGGGCATCTATCGGTGTTCATCTATGGATGAAGATAATAACATGACAAAAAAAGAAACCCACTTCGGTTATAAGACAGTAGACGAAAATGCAAAGGAAGGCATGGTCGCAGGTGTGTTCGATTCGGTCGCCAGTAAATATGACATCATGAATGATGTCATGTCATTCGGTGTGCACCGTATCTGGAAAAAAATTGCCATGCAACACACCGGCCTGAGGCCGGGAGATATGGCTCTGGATGTCGCAGGGGGCACCGGTGATTTAACCATGCAGATGTCGAAGCAGGTTGGACCGACAGGAAAAATCATCATCTCAGATATCAATGCGGCTATGCTGGAAGAGGGGCGTAAACGGCTACTCGATAAAGGTTATGCGGGTAATATCGGTTTCGTCGAAGCCAATGCAGAGGCGCTGCCATTCGAAGACAATCAGTTCGACTGTATAACCATCGCCTTCGGTTTACGGAATGTGACGCATCAGGATAAAGCGCTGCAATCGATGTTCCGTGTATTAAAACCCGGTGGTCGGCTGCTGGTCCTGGAGTTTTCAAAGCCGGTGGTACCCGGTCTGGATAAAATTTATGATTTTTATTCATTTAATATCTTACCGAAGATGGGTAAGTTAATCGCGAATGATGAGGAGAGCTATCGTTATCTGGCAGAGTCTATACGTATGCACCCAGCTCAGGAAACCTTGAAACAGATGATGAAAGATGCCGGGTTCGAGCGATGCACCTATCATAATATGACAGGTGGCATCGTGGCACTGCATAAAGGATTTAAGCTCTGATGGCATCTGATTAAAGTTACCGCTTACCTATGTTAATTCTCGAGACAGCGATAAATCGGTACCTGGCACTGGACCCTGAAATGCTGGAAAAACTGGCTGTCTTCGAAGGCAAAGTGATCAAGATGGAAGTCACAGGGTTAGGCCGGGCACTGTATCTGCTCCCGGATAAAAGAGGGATGCGGGTCGTTACCGAATATGAAGGAGACAGTGATACCACCTTGCGAGGGTCGGTGTTGTCACTCTTTAAAATGGGACTGACATCAGATACTGCCGCACTGCTATTAAGAGGAGAGGTCGAGATTACTGGCGATACTCGTCTGGGCCATCAGTTTAAAAGTGTATTTAAGCAGATGGATATCGACTGGTCTGAACCACTGGCAGATCTGGTCGGTGATGGTATCGCCTTCCAGCTACACCGGGCAGGGCAACGATTCGGTCAGTGGGCCAGACATAGCGCCAGGTCATTCTCTGATAGCACCAGCGAATACCTACAGGAAGAGAGTCGTGACGTGGTGACAGAAACAGAGTTAAATATCTTTAACGATGCGGTCGATCGACTAAGGGATGATGTTGACCGGTTACAGAAAAAGATACAGTCGTTGCAGGTAAAACAGGACTAACCCAGAGATGAAGCCAATATAAATGCCTATATTAACGCCCGGCCAATTTTTTAGAATGTTACGTATCAACTGGGTGCTGATGCGTCATGGTCTTGATGATATCGTTTTTACAACACACCTGTTTCGACCCTTTCGGTTTATCATCTATATCTTCCCCTGGAACTGGTTCCGTCGTAAACGTAAACCGCGAGCGGTTCGTATGCGTGAAGCACTGGAGGATCTCGGTCCCATCTTTATTAAGTTCGGACAGATGTTGTCGACCAGACGCGATCTTCTGGCGGATGATATCGCGGATGAATTACAAAAGCTGCAGGATGCCGTTCCCGAGTTTTCTGGAGAACAGGCAAAAACGATAATCGAGAAGGCTTTTGGTGAAAATGTCGCAGAGCTGTTTGATACCTTTGATGAGCAACCACTGGCATCTGCCTCTATCGCACAGGTGCATGCCGCGGTCCTGAAAACAGGCGAGGATGTCGTCGTCAAAGTGCTTCGCCCTGACATACTGCCGGTAATCAAACGCGACATCTCGCTCCTGTATATCATTGCTGAACTGGCGGCGAAATATTCTTCACAGCTGCGCCGTCTGCGTCCCGTCGAGGTGATCGAAGAATACGAAAAGACCATCCTGGATGAACTTGATCTGTTACGTGAGGCGGCGAACGCCAGCCAGTTGCGGCGAAACTTTGAAGGTTCGGATGATCTATATGTTCCGGAGATCTACTGGGACTTCGTGCGTAAAAATGTCCTCGTCATGGAAAGGATCTACGGTACCCCGATACGCGATACAGACTCTTTACGACAACAGGGTACGGACATGGAGCGACTGGCTGCGATGGGTGTCGAAATATTTTTTACCCAGGTCTTCTCGCATAATTTTTTCCATGCAGACATGCACCCGGGTAATATCTTTGTCGATACAGAAAAACCGGAGGCACCTAAATATATCGCGGTTGATTTTGGCATCATGGGCACACTCAGCCAGACAGATAAACGTTATCTTGCTGAAAATTTTCTGGCTTTTTTCCAACGTGATTATTATAAGGTAGCCAAACTACATGTGGAATCAGGCTGGGTGCCTTCTGATACGCGTGTCGATGAATTTGAATCAGCCATACGCAGCGTGTGCGAACCCATATTCGAGAGGCCCTTGAAAGAGATCTCGTTCGGGCAATTATTATTGCGGTTATTTCAGACCGCACGCCGGTTTAATATGGAAGTGCAGCCACAGCTGGTCCTGTTACAGAAGACCTTGTTGAATATCGAGGGTCTGGGGAGACAGCTATATCCGGACCTCGACCTGTGGAAAACAGCAAAACCATTCCTGGAGCGCTGGATGGAAGAACAGGTCGGTGTGCGGGCGCTGTTGAGAAATCTTAAAGATGACCTGCCGTACCTCATCGAAAAAATGCCGGAGATGCCGGGCCTTATCTACAAGAGCCTGAAAGAACAGGCAGGCGGTGAGCATCATTCGAAACAGATAGAAGAGATACAGAAGCTTCGTGATGAATTAAATCAGGACCATCAGCGTACGCAGTCCGTCATCACGGGGTCTGCCCTGTTAATAGCGGCATCGGTGATATACGCGGTCGTCGATACGGTCCCCGTTCTGGGCGCACCCCTGATGTCATGGATCGCTGCCGGTACGGGTTCGTTGTTCATACTCTACGGATTTAGAAGATAGCTGATTGACGAGATCGTGCATATGAAGAAATGGATCTTTTTATTCTTATGCTGTTTTTTCATAACTTCAGGTAAAAACGCTTTTGCTGTAGACCCCGACCTGAACTGGAAAACGATGGAGAGCGAACACCTATACGTCCATTATGATGATAGCAATAAAGCACTGGCTGAACGGGTTATCGCCATCGCTGAAGCCGCACACCAACGTCTCACGGCAGAGCTGAACTGGTACCCTGTAGAAAAAACCCACATCGTGCTCAGTGATGAGACGGACCAGCCTAATGGTTTTGCAACACCGATTTTTTTCAATCGTACAGTCCTGTTCGTGGCACCACCTACCAGCATAAATACGCTGGAAGATTTTGATGACTGGCTGACGACATTGATCGTGCATGAATACACACATATCATCCATCTGGATAAAAGTGCGGGTTCACCGGAGTATCTGAGAAATATATTCGGTCGGTTTCTGTTCCTGTTTCCTAATATCTTTCAACCACCCTGGATCCTCGAGGGCCTGGCTACCCATAAAGAGACCGATGCGAAACGGGGTGTCGGACGTGGGCAGAGTACCCTGTTCGCTTCGATGATGCGAGAGGAGGTCGCCGAAGGATTACAGCCGATCTCACATGTCAATCTTCCGGTGACGACCTGGCCTGCAGGAACCACACGTTATCTATATGGCGTATATTTTATGACGTTCATCTCGGAGAAATACGGAGAAGATAAATTACAGCAGTGGGTAGAAGAATACAGTAATAATTTACTGCCTTTTCTTATCAATACCAATGCATACAAAACATTCGGTAAAAATCTAACGCCATTATGGAAGGAGTATCAGCAGTGGTTGAAGGAGAAATTTCAACCACAGATAGACGCGATCACTGCAGGAGGTATACACGAGGGCACGCAGTTTTCAGAACAGGCTTACAGGACGGGTTCGGTACAGAGTATCGCAAGAGCCGGTGTCGAAGAGGTCTATTATGTGCAGAACGGGGGTTATAAAAGAGCCAGTCTGATCCATGTTGATGGCAAGGGTAAAAAAGAGACCCTGTCAGAGTTAAACGGTAGTGCGGAACTGGATGTACATGCCGTTTCAGGTCTGTTACTTACACAAAATGAATCCTGTAATTTTTACACGGTATACAGTGATATATATCGATACGATGAAAAGGATAAAAAGTTACAACGTCTGACTTTCTGTGGGCGTTATCTATTTGCTCGATGGCATCCTGATGGTAAGCAGATCATCGCGGTCCACCATGCGGCCAGTAGATTTGAATTACAGTTGCTGGATGAGAGAGCAAACTTGAAAGAGGTCCTGTGGCGGGCAGATGATGGAGAGATCATCGGACAGATAGATGTATCACCTGATGGTAGTTCAGTCGTTGCTTCTCTCTGGCGTAAGGCTGATGGCTGGAATATCGAAGTGTTTGATATAGCAGAGAGACAGTGGGGAAAAATCACACATGGCACCAGTATCGCTGCTTATCCACAATATACTCAGGATGGGGATATCCTGTTCACTATGGAGGCTGACGGGGTCTATAACTTGCACCGTTATGAGAAGGCGACAGGAAACATCGAGCAACTGACCAATCTTCTCGGCGGTGCATTTCAGTCCAGTCAGGCAGTAGCCGGGGGGCCGATCTATTACACAGGGTATAGTGCACAAGGCTTTGCAGTCTATAAACTGAGCCAGGATAAAAAAGAGGAATGGCTACCTGCGAGTCGCTCCGTAAAACATAGCGATGATAAGCTGCTGCAGTTAATTGATTATACGATTACACCGCACAAGCAGCGAGACTACTCGGCATCATCGAGCCTGGCCCCACGATGGTGGTTTCCGGAGCTCGCATTTAGCGAACAGCGGTCTCAATTTGGTCTTACCACGGCGGGGTCAGATGCCCTGGCTATCCATAATTATTTTTTGAGTGCCAGTTACGATACAGCGTTAGACAAACCCGCAGCCAGTATCAGTTATGCTTATGCTGGCCGTTATTTTTTATCGGCAGCCCGGCTGAATGAGTTGTTGCTCGATGACCAGGGTGGACTTAGCCGGATAGCCAAACGTGATGTATTGAGTGCCGTGCTGGCACTGCACAAACGCCGCATACAGACACAATCTGATCTGTTATTTAGTTTGATCTACGATAATACGGCGGATGTCAGTCTGATAAAGGGTGCGCCGCGGAGTAATTTTGAAGATCATCTCCTGGGAGTGGCGTGGTTATATAACACGGCAGTCAGCAATCCGTTATCGATCAGTTTGAATGATGGATTTAATCTGCGTCTGGTGGCAGAAGACAGTGACCTGCTGGATTCGGATTTCACCGGACAGATCTATACACTCGACTGGCGACAATACATAAGAACAGGCAGAGAAAGCGTGTTCGCATTACGTTTCGTGCAGGGCTGGGGCAGTGATCAGCCGCGCCCGTTCAGGCTAGGTGGTGAAGGATTTAATCAGGATGCGGTCGGTGTCCTGTTGAACGGGGTGGTTGGCGAAGGCATCTTTGATCGGCGCAGATATGCCTTGCGTGGTTACAGGGAAGGCCAGCCTCAGTTGCGTGGTCGGCGTGTGCAATTACTGACTGCAGAGTGGCGTTTCCCCTTTCAACGTATCGAAAGAGGTTTCATGTCACCACCAGCAGGCATCATGCAGTGGTTTGGTACCGTGTTTGCCGAGACTGGAAGCGCATATCAATTTTCCCCAGAAACCTATTATTCCAGTGCCGGGATAGAGATCAGTGCGGATATCAATCTATTCTATAACCTGATATTACGTACCCGTGCCGGTTATGCCCATGGCTTTGACCGTGAGATCGGCGATGATCGCCTGTATCTTGAGATCGGCAGCAGCTTTTAGTTGGTCTATTCTGGGATGACACAGTAGAATGGGACACAGGTTCACACTTTTAATTACCCTTAATTTCTATTACATGATGCTTAGCCAAATTATCCGATGTCTGACCCATTAATACCGGAAGCCGTCGAAGCGGTCTGTCAGCAGGTGGTGAGTCATGCTGCTGAAGCTGATATCTCTCATATATTAAATGATCTGAACGATGCGCAGCGTCAGGCGGTTACTGCACAACCTGAGCATATGTTGATACTGGCCGGTGCTGGCAGTGGTAAAACGCGTGTACTCGTACATCGCATCGCCTGGTTAAACCAGGTCGAAGGCATCTCTCCCTATAATATTTTTGCGGTGACCTTTACCAACAAGGCCGCTGCCGAGATGCGCCATCGTGTGGAAAAATTACAGGACATGCCCGTTGCTGGCATGTGGGTGGGAACCTTTCACGGGCTGGCTCATCGTCTGTTGCGTAACCACTGGAAAGAAGCGAAGCTGCCGCAAACTTTCCAGATTCTGGACGCAGATGATCAATATCGTCTGGTACGCCGGATATTAAAAACACTGGAACTGGATGAGACCAAATGGCCACCGAAACAGGCGCAGGCTTTTATCAATGCGCGTAAAGATGAAGGTAAACGTCCCTCTCATATCG
>DROB01000111.1 GCA_011321985.1 Gammaproteobacteria bacterium
ACGATCCAGATAGACTCAGATACCCATGAATAGTGGTGTAATGGTAGTACAGATAAAGGCCGGTTTTTAACCGGCCTTTTGACTTCATCTCGATACATGCAAAATATCCGGCTCATCGACTCACACTGTCATCTGGATTTTGACGTATTCGACCACGACCGTAGCCAGGTCCTGCAACGAGCACAGGACAATAATGTCACTGACATCATCATCCCTGGAACACGACACCACTACTGGCAAAGGATCACCCGACTTACAGATAAGCACCAACACCTGCATGCCTGTTATGGCTTACATCCATACTGGGCAGACACCCACGATAAACAGGATATAACGAAACTGGATGAAACCATCGCCAGGAACCAGCCTGTTGCGTTAGGTGAATGCGGGCTCGACTTCCGTACGCAGCAGGTGGATAAAAAAACACAGCTATTTTTTTTCGATGCGCAGCTGACAGTCGCAGAGCAACACCGGTTACCCGTCGTTATCCATTCGGTGAGAGCAACAGAAAAGGTCATCCAGTCGATAAGAAAATTCAAAAACCTGAAAGGAATGATTCATAGCTTTTCCGGCAGCCTCGAACAGGCGAAACGACTTATCGATATGAACTTTTATATCAGCATAAGTGGTAGCGTCACATATGCTAATGCGAAAACAATGAAAGAGGTCGTTAAAGCGATACCATTAACCTCACTACTGCTCGAAACCGACGCACCCGATCAGGCCGATGCAAAAAATCACGGCAATAGAAACGAACCCGCTTATCTGGTCAATACGCTCAGCACGATCGCACAGCTGAGAGAAGAAACACTAACAGACATTGCACGACAGACCTCACTCAACGCAAAAGATCTATTCGCCATCTAACCCGGATATTGCACTGACAGTATCTGTACAAAATTAAAAAACCGCCACGCAAAGCTGATGTTGAAAGATTTAGAAACATTTTTGCCACGAAGAGCGTGCCCGAGCGAAGCGTAACCCGACCTACAGAAAAAACTAAAAAAGGTTTTATTGGCGGTTTTTTTGCGCTATTTGCGTCCTTCGCGGCAAAAATTATTTTCCCGTATAAAGCCGTCTCAACGGTTCCACCGGGATTTATCGCTGATCTCTTCCATGGTCGATTCTATCCAGTTAGAAACCTCTTCGTTTATCTCATCGGCCAAACGTCCTTTGGTCTGGATAGCAGGTCCGATGACCACGCTGATTGTTCCCGGCCATTTGATAAAACTGTGTCTGGGCCAGAATTCACCAGCATTATGTGCAATGGGTATCACGGGATAGCCACTTTTCTCTGCAAGTAGAGCACCGCCAATCTTATATTTATGTGTTTTTCCCGGAGCCGTACGCGTACCTTCCGGAAAAAGGACCATCCATTTTCCATCATTCAACTTTTTTGTACCTTCATCGATCAACTGTTTGATCGCCGCCCTTCCTGCACCACGATTGATCGCAATAGGGTCGGTTAATGCCAGCGCCCAGCCGAACACCGGTATCAGCATCAGCTCTCTTTTAAAAACCCAACGCACGTAGGGGGTGAAAGAATGTAACGCCAGAGTCTCCCATGTAGACTGGTGTTTACTCAGGATGATAGCTGTATCCACATCGAGATTTTCCAGTCCTTTGACTTTATACCTGATACCACAGAAGACCCTCAGCAGAAAATTATTGGTCAGCGACCACAGGCGCGCGATCTTCAATCGAAAAGAAGAAGGAGTAAAAAATAGAAATACGATCAATAATCCGAAGAAGATGACGTTGATGATAAAACCGATCCAGAACAGCATCGAACGAATAACCAGGCCAGCTCTGCTATTCATGAAATCGATACTCCTGACAAACACCCCTGACAACTCATCGTAATATTGCTGTTACCGCAGCGGCGAGATCGTCATATACAGAGACCAGGTCTTTCTGTTTACATTCAGCCCGTAATATTTTTTCAGCTTTCAGTCCCTTACCCGTCCTGACCAACATAGCTTGAGCGTGTGCATCACTCGCTGCCTTCAGATCAGAGACACTGTCGCCGATAAAGATAACCTCCTCTAGCGGGACATTAAATCGCTGCCCTATCTGCAACAACATGCCGGGTTTCGGTTTCCGGCAATCACAGGCATCATCAGGCCCATGAGGGCAATAAAAAACAGCATCGATACGACCACCGACCTTTGCCAGTAGCTGATCCATCTTTTTATGCATGAGTGATAAAGCCTCGATATCAAAATATCCACGCGCCAGACCCGACTGGTTACTGGCGATGACCACGGTATACCCCCCGTGATTCAGCCTTGCTATAGCTTCCAGGCTACCTTCTATGGGAATCCATTCTTCTGCACTTTTGATATACGCATCAGAATCATGATTGATAACACCATCTCGATCCAGGACGATAACCTTCATGATAACGGACTACACCTGGTGCAGACGTGAAAGATCCGCCGCCCGCAAAAAGAGTTGATTCATACTGTTGAGCAGGGCGATGCGATTATTTTTGATCGCTTCATCGTCAGCCATCACCATCACAGAATCAAAAAAAGCATCTACTGGATCGCGTAACGACGACAGGTGACTCAGGGCGGTCTCATAATCACCCGAATCAAACATCGGCTCAACCGCCTGGCTAAGTGTATTCAGGATGGCATACAGTTTTTTCTCCGCCTCTTCTGATAACAGTGCCTCATCGACAATGATGCCATTCACAGCGGATGATTTTTTAAGGATATTACCCACCCTCTTATTCGCCGCAGCCAGACTTTCCGCCACAGTGAGCTCCCGGAACACGGACACCGCTCTGATGCGCTTATCAAAATCGAGGGGCCGGGAGGGTGCCAGGGCATGTACGGCATCAAATACATCAGGTTTGATATCGCGATCGATGTAGTAGGCGCGCAGCCTTTCCAGGATATAGTCCAGCACTTCCTGTTCGACCTTACCCACATCGACTTTATCGGCCAGCAGCTTTGCCGAAGCGGCGATCAGCTGCCTAAGATCGAGATCGAGTTCACGCTCGATGATCGTGCGCAAAATACCCAATGAAGCCCTGCGCAGGGCATAGGGATCTTTTTCACCCGTCGGTTTTTGGCCGATAGCAAAGATGCCCACCAGGGTATCCAGCTTATCTGCAATCGACAGTATCTGACCGGTCGCCGTACTGGCCGTAACATCACTTGCACCACGCGGCATATACTGCTCGTCGAGTGCCAGTGCCACTTCTTCTGCTTCACCCGCAGCCTGTGCATAACGTTTACCCATAACTCCCTGCAACGACGCAAACTCACCGACCATATCGGTCATCAGATCACACTTACTCAGCACAACCGCACGTTTTACGAGATCAACATCTGCATCAAGCTGTGTTGCCATAAATTCTGACAACTGCAAAACACGCCGTGTTTTATCGGCTATCGTACCCAGCTTTTTCTGAAACACGACATTCTCCAATGCCGCATTGAACGATTCCAGTGGCTGCTTCTGATCCTGTTGCCAGAAGAACATGGCATCTGCCAGGCGTGGACGAACCACTCGCTCGTTACCTTCCTTTACTTTCTCGGGCGACTTACTCTCGATATTACTGATGGTGATAAAGTGATTTTTTAACTCGCCTCCCACCTCTCTAACAGGAAAGTATTTCTGGTTATCCTGCATGGTTTTTATCAGGACTTCAGATGGCACCTGCAGGTAACCGGCTTCAAATTCACCCGCAACCGCAACAGGCCACTCATTCAGAGCTGTCACTTCATCCAGCAGATCTTCATCGATGACCGCTTCGCCAGTCAGCCCTTTAGCCGTATCGATAACCTGTTGCCTGATGCTCTGTTTCCTCTGCTCGAAGCTGGCAATCACATATGCCTCTGACTGAAGTTTATTTTTATATTCCGAAGCATGTTTGAGGTTTATCTCGCCAGGTGCATGGAAACGATGGCCAAAAGATTTTGATGATGACTGCAGACCTAACACTCTCGCATCGATCACTCTCTCACCGTGCATCAGCACCAGCCAGTGCGCCGGTCGAACAAATTCGATATCAGAACTGCCCCATCGCATGCGCTTGGGGGCAGGCAGTCGTGACAGTGACTGATTGATAATATCTTCGATCAGCTCATCCAGCACTTTACCTTTTTCTGTGGCCCTGAATATCAGCCAGACACCTTTGTCTGTTTCCTGTTGCTGCAGCGCATCGACTTCGACACCGCATGATCGGGCAAACCCTATTACGGCTTTAGTCGGTTTGCCATCTGCATCGTAAGCCGCTTTCAGATTCGGCCCCTTGCGCTCAACTTCACGATCCGGTTGCGATGATTCGACATGGCTGATCAAAACTGCCAGCCTTCTCGGTGCAGCGAAAGATTCGACATCACCTATTTCAAAACCGGCTTTTTTCAGACCATCGACAATGCCACCAGTGAAGGCTTCAGACAGTTTTTTCAGTGCTCTGGGTGGTAACTCCTCTGTTCCCAGTTCGATCAATAAGGATTCTGCGCTCATGCGACATCTCCTTTTTTCTGAAGATCGTTGCCGATAGGGAAACCCAACGCTTCACGTGAATCGTAATATGCCTGCGCGACGGCCCTCGATAGTGTACGTACCCGCAGGATATACCGCTGCCTCTCCGTCACCGAGATCGCATGACGCGCATCCAGCAGGTTAAAGGCATGGGAGGCTTTCAGCACCAGTTCATAGGCGGGTAGCGGCAGGCCCAGTGTGATCAATCGCTGGCTCTCAGACTCACAATCATCAAATTGCTTGAACAGGATAGCGGTATCCGCCTGCTCGAAGTTGTAGGTCGACATCTCCACTTCATTCTGATGGAACACGTCACCGTAAGTCACATCACCCTGTGGTCCCCGTGTCCAGATCAGATCATAGACGCTCTCCTTTTCCTGCAGGTACATCGCCAGACGTTCCAGGCCATAGGTAATCTCACCGGTGACGGGCCGGCATTCGAGCCCACCCACCTGTTGAAAATAGGTAAACTGCGTCACTTCCATACCATTGAGCCAGACTTCCCAGCCCAGACCCCATGCACCCAGCGTGGGTGATTCCCAGTTATCTTCGACAAAACGGACATCATGTTCCAGCAGATTAAAACCCAGTGCTTCCAGTGACCCCAGATACAGTTCCTGAATATTGTCCGGGGAGGGTTTTAACACGACCTGGAACTGGTAGTAATGTTGTAATCGGTTCGGGTTTTCACCATAACGCCCATCCGTCGGACGACGACAGGGCTGCACGTAAGCCGCACGCCATGGCTCAGGGCCGATAGAGCGCAAAAACGTTGCGGGGTGGAAAGTTCCAGCGCCCACCTCCATATCCAGTGGCTGTAATATGGCACAGCCCTGTTTTTGCCAGTAATCCTGAACTGCGAAGATTAATCCCTGAAAAGTTGAAACATCGTATGCCATGAATAGTCTTATGTATTGTTTTACAAAGAGCGAAGTATAACCCAAGGGAGTGCTCTTTTACTGCGTTGTGTGGCGTTTCTGGCAAAAAACGGCTATAAATCAGGTAGGGAAGCTCTGAAGGTGATTATCACTGCCGTAACTTCGGCCATTTTCTCGACCAAATGCTCAAAAAATATCATCTACTGCCGACAGGTACCTATAGGGGATGTGAATATGAGTAAAAAATTCATTCTGGATTCATCTGAGCTGTCTCAATGGCACACGCTGGTGCAGGAGGCCGAGCAGGATTATGGCTGCCATCTGGATGAAGCCATGCAGAGTTACCTGGTATTCACACTGATGCGGTTTGCAAAAAACAGTCAGCTCAATTCAAAAGCACTGGCACTCGATTACCTGACCTCGCATCATCTATCCAGTCACCTGCGTAATGAACAATTACGCGACATCGGTGATCAATGTTTACTGGTATCGGGTCTGTTCCCGCAATCAGCAGAAAAAAGGCTGGTAGGAGCGGGTTATTATGTCGATCTGGGTCGCTCGGCTTATCATCACATCAGCACCGCAGCACAACAGGGTATCGCCGAACTGTATCAGCAACTGGCAGAGAGCTTTGTTTTATTGATGGATCTATTGCAGACCATCCGGCAGTACAGTGCCCCCGCATTGCAACCCATCGCAGCGATGGAGCTATGGAGCCGGACCGGCAGTCGTGCCGCATTCCTGCAGATTGCTGAACACGCATCACCGGTACATGGCTGCCTGCTGGGCGATGTCAACAAAGACAACTAGGGGTTCCTCTGCACCCACACGAAAGAGTGGAACAGGTCTTCTGCAACATCACATCACGGCCGGCAAACCACCCCTGCAGGTATGCACTGGTGACGAGTGTTTACACAAAATTCGCGCAAGCCACGGAGGATTAAACCGTAGAGATTAAACCCGCTCCAGCTCCACCAGATCCTGTTTGATATCCAGCCTGGACAACACACCGTACAGCGCAGCCTGCAGAGCTTCTTCGATAACCGGGTGATAAAAAGGCATTTTCAGCATATCAAATACGGTCATGCCATTCTGGATCGACCAGGCGATAAGGTGCGCCAGATTCTCGCCTTTAACACAACACATGCTTGCTCCCAGCAGCAGGCCATCCGATTTCTGTACATACAATTTGAGCAGACCACGATTTTTGCCGATGATGAGCGCGCGCCCCACCGGTGCAAACTGAATCTCACCCACCGCGACCTCTTCCATGTTCAGCTCAGAGACCTGCGCACCCACCGTAGCGATATTGGGGTCGCAGAATGTGATAGCCAGCGGGACTTTACGTCTGAATTTTTCGAC
>DROB01000112.1 GCA_011321985.1 Gammaproteobacteria bacterium
AATCACCGGGTTTTCGTTTCGATATACAGATCGAAGCGGATCTGCTGGAAGAGGTCGTGCGAGTTTATGGCTATAACAATATCCCGCGTACAAAACCCAGCTATCATTCCATCATACAGCCGCGTCCTGAAGCAAAAAATTCATTGCTCGAGCTGAAAAAATGTCTGGTCGATCGAGGGTATTTCGAGGCCATCAGTTACAGCTTCGTCGATCCGAAATGGCAGAAGATACTCGATCCCGGGGCACAGACTATCGCACTGGCTAATCCGCTGTCTTCTGAGATGTCAGTCATGCGTACCACCATGTGGGCCGGGCTGCTCAATGCGCTGAAACACAATGTTAATCGCCAGCAGACTCGCGTGCGCCTGTTTGAGACAGGTCTGTGTTTCAGACCAGAGTCAGAAAAATCAGGTGTCGATGCTATCGCACAGGACCCTATGTTCGCCGGTGTTATCTGTGGTGATATACATCAGGAGCAATGGGCGGAAAAAAGCCGAAAAGTCGATTTTTACGATATGAAGGCGGATCTTGAAGCACTGCTATCATTTGCCGACGTAGAATCTTATTTCGAGGCAGCCGAGCATCCTGCACTGCATCCTGGACAAAGTGCCTGTATCATCCAGAACAGCAAGGTTGTCGGCTGGATAGGGGCGTTACATCCGGAGGTCCAGAAAATACTGGGCATTGATCAGCAGGTATTTGTCTTCGAGGTCAAACAACGGGCTATAGTGAACAACCGTATCCCGGCTTTTGCGCCGTTGTCGCGTTTCCCGGAAGTCAGGCGAGATCTGGCTATCCTGGTTGATGAAAAGGTGCCAGCAGCCGAGATTATGGCAGTAATTAATGCCAGCTCGTCAGATTTGGTCAAAGAAACGCAATTATTTGATATTTATCAGGGAAAAGGTGTCGAGGAAGGCGTAAAAAGTGTCGCTTTCGGCTTGATTTTACAGGAGTTTTCCCGCACTCTTACGGACAGCGAAGTGGATACTGAAATTGAAAATATCGTATCTACACTAAATCAACAATTTGCTGCTACACTTCGGGAGTAGGTATGGCATTGACGAAAGCCGACATGGCTGAAAGTTTATACGAAGAACTGGGCTTAAATAAGCGCGAGGCCAAAGAACTGGTGGAATTGTTCTTTGAAGAGGTTCGCGCCGCATTGGGTGATGCAAATCACGTGAAACTATCTGGTTTTGGTAATTTTGTTCTGAGAAACAAAACAGAGCGACCTGGTCGTAATCCAAAAACAGGTGAAGAAATCCCCATTTCCGCACGTCGAGTCGTAACCTTCAGACCCGGACAGAAACTGAAGCAAAGAGTAGAAGCTTATGCTGGAAGCCAGCAATAATAACGAATTACCCGTAATACCAGGAAAACGCTATTTCACCATCGGAGAAGTCAGCGACCTATGTGGGGTTAAATCCCATGTCTTGCGTTACTGGGAGCAGGAATTTTCACAGCTAAAACCGGTAAAGCGCCGCGGAAATCGTCGATATTATCAACGTCACGATGTGATACTGATACGCCAGATCCGTAGTTTACTGTATGATCAGGGTTATACCATCGGTGGTGCCAGACAGAAACTGACAGGTGAGGAAGTGGCCGACGATAGTTCACAAAGCCAGCAGATCATCCGGCAGATGCGCGATGAACTCGAAGGTTTGCTTGCGATACTGAAATAAGCTCAGAAGAAAAGATAGAAAAGCCGGTTTATACCGGCTTTTTTGTGGCAGATAAACCCGCACCATATCTGTAGGAGCGGATGGCAATCCGCGATTGCCAGAAAGAAAGCACGTAGCTATTTCAAAATACCCGAAAAAATTCAAGAATAAGCCAACAATCCTGTTTCGAACCAAAAAACTTTCGTGTAACCTATGCGGTCTTCGGGATATAGCGCAGTCTGGTAGCGCACTACACTGGGGGTGTAGTGGTCGCAGGTTCAAATCCTGCTATCCCGACCAGATACTAAAACAGCCTCTTTCCGAGGCTGTTTTAGTATCTGGTCGGCAGGGAGGTTACTTTTATTTTATAAAATTACCGGCTCATGAGATCTTGTGTAAGATCCTATCTAACGTCCGCTCTCGATAGTTCCTGGGCGTGTCGACGACCTGATGAGTATGAGAGAATGGATGGTCAGTATCGTGTACTCTGGATAGAATCACATGACTGCCACACTCGGACTGATGCTTCATCAAACCTGTCCTCTGGTCCAGGTTTGATAGCTATGTGCTTTTGTCATCCTTACCTATACTCATGATGCCCGATGGTGAATATATTTTTAGATGAATCGGAGTAAAGGTACTGGTGTGGACAGGGGTGATGCTATCAGGCCTTATCCATCCGGTTCCTCGGCCAGCAAGGTAGGATTATATGAAATTCGATGTAAAAAATATTTTTATATTAACTCGCCCGCACCAGTATATTAAAAACCTGTTCATCTTTACCCCCCTGTTTTTTGCCGGCCAGATCCTGGATGTACAGCTACTACTGAATTCGATCATTGCTTTTGTGGCTTTTTCACTTTCCGCCAGTGCTATCTATATTTTAAATGATTATCAGGATATAGAAGAAGATCGCCAGCATCCGAGAAAAAAATACCGGCCTCTGGTAGAGGGTAGCGTAAGCAAGAAGAGCGCGCTCATCTTGATGCTCATCCTGCTCGCTACGGGTATCACGCTGATGGCGATGTTATCACTACAGTCTCTGGCTATCTTATGTGTTTACATAATATTAAATATCAGTTACAGCTTTTATCTAAAACACATCGCTATCCTGGATGTAAATATCATCGCAGTTGGTTTTGTACTGAGGCTTTTTGTGGGTTCTACCGTAACCGATATCCCGCTTTCTGAATGGATCGTCATCATGACTTTTCTTCTGGCATTGTTCATGGCACTGGCGAAACGTCGTGATGATGTGTTGCTCTACCTGAATACGGGAAAAAAGATGCGCAAGGTAGTCGATGGTTATAATTTACAGTTAACAGATAGTGCGATGATGATCATGGCTTCAGTCGTCATCGTCACCTATATCCTCTATACGACCTCAATAGAGGTCGTGCAACGGATGCACAGTGAACACCTGTACCTTACGGCAGTGTTCGTGATAGTGGGTATCATGCGTTACCTGCAGGTAACACTCGTCGAACAGGACAGCGGGTCTCCGAGCAAGATCGTACTCAAAGACCGGTTTATACAGATAACGATACTCGCATGGGCTTTTTCTTTTGCATGGATTATTTATCTATGACCGCTATCAAATACATCCTGTTTGCTGTCATCTCAACTTTACTGAACCTGCTGTTTCAGTATCTTAGTTTCTTGATCTATACGGGTATCGGGAAACTGTTCGTTGCCATGGTGGCGGGAACCCTGGCCGGGCTGGTCAGTAAGTATGTTCTTGATAAAAAATACATCTTCTATCATACGCCTGAAAATAGACGGGATGATGCGAAGAAATTCGTCCTCTATACGTTTATGGGCGTTTTCACTACGGCCATTTTCTGGGGTACGGAGATAGGTTTTGATGCATTGTTCGATCATGAGTATGCGAAGTATGCAGGAGCTGTTATCGGTCTCGGTATCGGTTATATCATCAAATACTCTCTCGATAAAAAGTATGTTTTTGTGGAGCGATTTTCGTGAGTCTCTCTAGCTGGGGCAATTATCCAAAAACGGTTAACAGGGTATTTAACTTCGATAAGATAGCCACATTAAAGGCTATCCTCAATAGGCATTCCGACCTGATACCTTACGGTAATGGTCGAAGTTATGGAGATAGTGCGTTAAGTGAAAATATAGTCCAGGTTAAACCCTACAACTATTTTCTGGATTTCGACGAGGCCAGCTGCACGGTCCATGTACAGGCTGGTGTCCTGTTGTCTGATATACTGGATGTCCTTGTACCGAAAGGCTTTTTTTTGAAAGTAACACCGGGGACTAAACTGATAACTGTCGGTGGTGCTATCGCAAGTGATGTGCACGGCAAAAATCATCATATCGAAGGTTGTTTCAGTGAGAGCGTGGAGGTCTTTACCTTGATGTTGCCCGATGGCGAAATCATCAGTTGCAGCAAACAACAGAATACAGAGTTATTTAAAGCGACATGCGGTGGTATGGGGCTTACCGGTGTCATCCTGGACGCAAAGATATCGCTGAAAAGGATCAACTCCAGATACATCGATCAGGTAACGATTAAAACAAAAAACCTGAAAGAAACATTTGAAGCTTTCGAAGCGTACAAAGATGCGTCTTACTCGGTCGCATGGATAGATTGTCTCGCAAGAGGAGATGGGCTGGGAAGAAGTTTGTTGATGGTCGGCGAGTTCAGAGATGATGGTGAACTCGGTTATGAAGATAGAAAAAAATTGAATATTCCGTTCAACCTTCCATCTTTTCTGTTGAACCGTTTTAGCGTGAAAATATTTAATTCTTTTTACTACGGGAGGATCAGGGACAGGATAAGTCGACAGAGAGTAGATATCGACCAGTTTTTTTATCCACTCGATGCGATACGCCACTGGAACAGGATATATGGAGAAAAGGGTTTTGCTCAGTATCAGTTCATATTGCCGAAAAAAAGCAGTTTCAGTGGTCTGAAAGAGATGCTCGAGCTCATCACCTGTTCGGGGAAAGGTTCATTTCTGGCTGTCCTCAAATTATATGGAGAAGCAAATGAGAACTATCTGTCATTTCCTATGGAGGGGTATAGTCTGGCGCTGGATTTTAAAATAGAGAAAGGTGTCTTTGCCTTATTTGAAAAACTGGACGAGGTCGTTCTGAAACATGGTGGACGTATCTATCTGGCCAAGGATGCCAGGGTGAGTCAGGCTGTTTTCGAAAAAGGTTATCCAAAAATTGATAAATTTAGAGCGTTGAGAAAAAAATACGAAATGAATAAAACTTTCCAGTCACTACAATCACTGCGTACAGGTATATGAGATGGCTTATGTCTTGATCATCGGTGCTAAGAGTGATATCGCTATGGCTCTCGCCAGAAAATACGCTGAGAGCGGGCATGATCTCTATCTCGCTGCGAGAAAGCCCGAAGAGCTCAGAGGGTTCGCAAACGATCTAAAGATCCGGTCACAGAAAGATATACGATTACTGGCACTTGATATTCTTGATTTTTCTTCACATGATGGTTTTTATAGAAGTCTCGATCAAAAACCATCAGGTGTTATTTCGGTCGTCGGTTACCTCGGCGAACAGGTGAAAGCACAGAGTGAATTCACTGAGGCACACAGGATCATAGATACGAACTTCACGGGTGTGGTCAGCCTGTTGAATATCGTCGCGGATGATTTTGAAGCCCGGAAAGAAGGTTTTATCGTCGGGATCAGTTCTGTGGCGGGTGATAGAGGCCGTAAATCAAACTATATATATGGCTCTGCAAAAGCAGCGTTCACTACATATCTCTCGGGACTGAGGAACCGACTCCATGATGCTGGCATCAATGTATTGACGGTGAAGCCGGGGTTTGTGGCGACGAAGATGACGGAAGGTATGGATTTACCAGGAGCGTTGACCGCACAGGCCGATGAAGTGGCGAAAGATATATTTGAAGCACAACAAAAAAAACAGGATGTGATCTACAGTAAATGGATGTGGCGCTGGATCATGAGTATCATCAATAATATTCCGGAATGGATCTTTAAAAAAACCAGTATATGAAACACCTCATAGATTCACTGAGTACTACAGAAAAAACCTTTATATCACTTTTTTTAGTACTGAAGCTGGCTGTTCTCATCTGGTTTCCTCTCACTGGAGATGAAGCCTATTTTATCAGTTGGGGAGATGATGTCTCTCTCGGTTATTATGACCACCCACCAGTGGCTGGCTGGGCTATCTATGCGCTTAGTTTCATAAGCGATAATTACTACCTGTATCGTTTTTTTGCTTTTCTGGTTTCATTGGCTGTATCAGCCACTCTGTATCAGTTTGTTGTAGCGTACAGGAGCAGGGTGGTGGCATTTTATATCTCATTGGTATTTTTTGTTTCCCCGCTATCGCTGTTTCTGACGATCCTCACCAATGATGTCGTACTCGTCCTGTTCGGGTTTGTTGGATTTTATTTTTTCTCATCGGCACTTAAAAAGAAATCAATGACCATGGCTATCGCAGCAGGCGTATTTCTTGGGCTCGCTTTTCTGTCGAAGTACCTGTCCGTTATCATGCTTTCGGCACTGTTGTTATATGTCCTTATGAACTTGAAAAAAGATAATTACAGGCTAATCCTGATCATGCTTGCTATCGTTTTATTCTGCGTTGCTGAAAATATCTATTTCAATCTGAACAACTGCTGGAATAATATTGTTTTTAATCTGGTCGCCAGGACAGAAGGTAGTTCATTCGAACCTGATTATATCGCGCTGTTTTTTTTAAGTTTGTTTTTCCTTGTGCCACCGCAAGGTATTTATCTTCTGACGAAAGCCAACTTTAAGGACAGTCCCGATTTTATACGTCAGGCACTATATGTGACGATCATATTTGTCGTGATTTTTTTTATCGTCAGCACCTTTAAAAAAATAGGTCTACACTGGCTGGCACTGTATATCCCTTTTGTATATCTGTTGTTCGCAGATATTCAGAAAGAAAAATTGCCCTTTCTATTGATATATAATGCGGTTATTTCGATCCTCGTATCTCTTTTTCTATTGATGTTATCGACGCAGTACAACTGGTTGTTTGAGGATCATAAGAATTACAGGGACCTCCTGTTCTATACGGAGACATCGAAGATATGTGATATGCTGCCAGAGGGTGAGATGATCCTGACACTGGGTTATACCAAGAATTCGATCCTTTCTCAGCATTGTAAGAACAATGAATTTCACGTCATGTTCAGCATGTCCAAATATGGAAGGGAAGATGATAAGAAAATGAGCTTCAGTCAATACGATCAGAAATCTCTTTACATTTTTACCTCGAGTGAAAAGAAAGTAGCGGCAATACGACCTTACTTCAACGCTGTACATATTTCTCCTGTCAGTCTGCGTGAGAACGTCAGCTATTATCTGATAGAGGCTGAAGGCTTTAATTTTGAAAAATATAAGACCGATATCCTTTCCAATATAAGTAAAAATTATTACACCCCTCCGAGCTGGTTACCTGCCTCCGAATGTGAATTTAACAATAAATACGCTCTATGATATTAGCTCTGTTTGATTTTGATGGTACGGTTACGACGAAGGACAGTATGCTCGAATTCATGTTGTATGCGGTGGGGAAACCTTCTTTCTACTTTCGCCTGTTACAGATCAGTCCGATATTGATACTGTATAAACTTCATCTGATATCTAATCATTCAGCTAAGGAAAGTTTGATTAGTGCCGTTTTTAAAGGTTGGCGTTATGCCCTCTTCGAAGAGGTTGCCGATACGTATTCGAACGATCTGTTGAACGAGATCATTCGGCCATCAGCGATCGAGAAGATCAGGTGGCATCAGCAGCAGGGGCATAAAGTCGTCATCGTATCGGCTTCCATCGAAAACTGGTTGAGAGAATGGTGTAAAAAAAATAATATCGACCTGATCGCTACCCGTCTCATGGTCAAAGGCGGGAAACTGACAGGTAGATTTGAGGGCAGAAACTGTCATGGCCAGGAAAAAGTCAACAGGATTACGGCACGGTATGAACTCTCCGAATACAGTGATATCTATGCCTATGGGGACAGTCCAGGCGATAAAGCCATGCTGGGTATTGCCAGTAAACCCTATTACAGATATTTTGACTGATCAGGTTCATATGTGTTGACTCAAGTTTGAAATGAGCGTTGCCGTACGAACTTTAATGGCTGTTACCACGCAAAGCAGATGTTGAAAGATTTAGAAACATTTTTGCCGCCAAGGACGTGCCCGAGCGAAGCGACAAATACCCTTGGGGTGCAAAGAACACGAAAAAAACGCCAATAAAACCTTTTTTAGTTTTTTTCGCAGGTCGGGTTAGCGCAGCGTAACCCGACGTTTACATTCAACTTTAAAAGATTAAAAGCGATTTACCGTAGAAACGCAGATTAGGGCAGGATGCCCGTAAGTAGGGCAATGCAGGAGCAATTGCCGAGACACAGAGAAAAACGTTTGATTTTACTTCACTGCTGTCCCGTTAACTATTGAAGGAATGAAATCCAGCAAATGACTGAGACCGTATGCCGCACGGAGCGGCATCCGAGCGCACATGGATGTGTTTACAGCGTGTCTCAGTCATTTGCTGGATTTCGTGTCTCGGATTATATAACCATATCATATGAACCGACGCTATCGCCCTTTCTGGTGG
>DROB01000113.1 GCA_011321985.1 Gammaproteobacteria bacterium
CGGACATGGTATTTACTGCTACCACGTTCACTTTTTCATCGGATAATGTGCTCGTGATATCACTTAATAAGCCATGACGGTCATTCGCCTGGATCAATATATTGACCGGGTAATTCTGGATATCGGTATCACCCCATTCTACTTCGATCAACCTCGCCTGATCTTTTTCCTTGAGATGGATGATATTTTTACAATCCGTCCGGTGGACGCTAACCCCTCTGTCTTTCGTTATGAACCCGACGATATCATCATGTGGAACAGGCATGCAGCAATTAGCGATACCGGTCAGCAGATTTCCGACACCCAACACGTTGATATCACTTTTCGATCTTTTTACAGACTTACGCAGCGCAGGAGTATACAGCGGTATATCGCTGTCTTTTTCCTGATTTTCAAAAGCGTGTAACATGGCAGACATCTGCGCGATACTTATGTCACCTCGCCCCAGATTTATATAAAAATCTTTTATCGAAGCCTGTTTGAAGTGTTCCACTACCGCATCAATTTCAGGTTTTATTCCATGACGTTTGAATTCACGTTCGCAGAGTGTCTTGCCATCAAGATAATTTTTTTCTTCATCCTGCTTTCTGAACCAGCTCCGTATCCGGTTCCTTGCTCTCGATGTTTTTATATAACCCAGGTGAGAGATCATCCAGTCACGTCTGGGGGCCGCTTCGTTTGCTGTAAGAATTTCTACACGTTCGCCACTCTTTAATTTATAGGTCAACTGGACGATACGACCATTAACCTTTGCACCACGGCAACGATGGCCTATCTCGGTGTGTACGGCATAGGCAAAATCTAACGGTGTCCCCCCTTCGGGCAGATCGATGACGCGCCCTTCCGGTGTTAGTACGAAAACACGGTCATGAAACATCTCCGAGCGAAAGTTCTCCATCAGCTCTTCATCATTGCTCTGTGTCGTATCCAGTAGCTTCCTGAGCGAGTCAATGCCAGACTGCAAATTGCTGTTACGCCCAGTCGCTTCCTTATAACGCCAGTGTGCAGCCACCCCGAATTCTGCAAACTCATGCATCTGTCTGGTCCGTATCTGTATCTCTACAGGTTTACCGTGCGGCCCATAAACAGCCGTGTGTAACGACTGATACCCGTTCTCTTTCGGATTGGCGATATAATCATCAAACTCTTTATCGATATGTCGCCATTGTGCATGTACCAGACCCAGAACGACATAGCACTCCGGTATACTTTCGACGACAACACGTACCGCACGAACATCAAATAATTCATCGAAGCTGCGATGCTTCTCTGTCATCTTTTTCCAGATGCTGTAGATATGCTTGGGCCTGCCATAGATCTCTGCAGAGATCTCTTCTTTTTCAGCGATACTTTTGATTCTATCGACGATATCATCAATAAACTGTTCACGCTCTTCCCTTTTTTCCTGAAGATTACTGGCGATACTTTTATATGTATCCGGCTCGAGATAACGAAAAGCCAGATCTTCCAGCTCCCACTTTAACTGACCGATACCGAGCCGATTGGCGATAGGGGCAAATATCTCCAGGCTCTCTCTTGCTACCTCCTGTTGTTCGACGACATCTGCAAGCTTCAACTGCCTCAAACGTTGTACGCGAAATGCCAGCTTTATCAATACGGCTCGCACATCATCGACCATAGACAGCAACATCCGTCTTAATCGTTCTACCTGTTCGGGCGATGCGTCATCACTTTCACCACGAAACTCATGAAGCTGCACCACACTTTTCACCAGTTTCATGATCTTGGAACCGTACGTCTTTTCTAGCTGTTCGGTACCGGAGATCTTGGATAATCGGGTGCTGCTCAATAATGCCACGATCAGAGTGGTCTCATCTGAACCCAGTTCGCTTAGCAATAACGCGACATCCAGAGAATTAGGCAAGGATCCTTCCACCGATAGATCCCATACCTGCTCACAGGCATGGCGCAGCAAGCTATCCTCTTCCACGTCAAAACCAAGCAATTGATGCAGGTATTGATCAATGGTGAAATCTTTTGTTATCTGATTAAAACGCTGCGTTTTTTGCATATTGCGATATTGTTCAGTCGGTCGGTTAAGATTAGTACTACCAGGGTAGAATTACCCACTTTTAGTTCAGATAATGACGATAAAGTTTAGGTTAAAACGAGAAAGAAAGGCATTAGATCTGATTATTAGCACTGTGACTCTAACACCGGTTGATAATCAGGATACTCGGGATAAGTGAACGGTCATCAGCAAGCAGATCCTGACCCTGCCTATTGTTTTCTGCAATCGGGACATTTCCCATATAGCGTCAGGCTGTGATCGGTGACTTCATACCCTTTTTCTGCCGCAACTTCTTTCTGCCTGTTTTCGATTAATTCATCATAAAATTCTTCGACTCTGCCACAGGAAACACAGACGATATGATCATGGTGGCCTTTTTCAGACAACTCAAAAACGGCCTGACCGCTTTCGAAGTGGTGTCGTTCGACCAGACCCGCGGCTTCAAACTGTGTCAATACCCGATAGACTGTCGCCAGCCCGATCTCTTCACCATCATCCAGTAATGCCCGGTATATCTCTTCCGCGCTCTGATGGCGCACGTTTGAAACTTCCAGGAATTCCAGAATTTTCATACGAGGAAGGGTTATTTTCAGGCCAGCTTTTTTTAAATCACTTGATTCCATAAAACTTTCTACTGATTCTCTTGGTCATATGCGGTAGTATTTCCGCCTTTCTTCAGACAACACCATTTAACCACGTTTATGATACTGAGAACCACTATCATTTGTATATTATGAAACTATTTTTAACATCGCCTCTTTTCAGGGTTAACCCTGCTCTTTTTGTGGTCTGCTGCGCTCTTTTCGTGACAGCCTGTGAATCATGGTTGCCCGAACCGCACAAACTGGATATCAATCAGGGCAATACCATCAAACTGGAACAGCTGGAAGCCATCAAAATCGGCATGACCAAATCGGAAGTCCGCAAGATCATGGGCTCGCCTATGCTGGCTGACCCTTTCCATAGTCAGCGATGGGATTATATTTACCGTTTTATTCCGAACAAGGGGTTTGAGAGAAAATCTCTATTAACGCTGTATTTTGAAGATGACACACTGGCAAAAATCGACGATTCACAGTATGTAGAACCTTGATTAAATCAGAGATTATATCCTGATTGGACATAACCATTGTCTCAAACTGAACGTCAGCTTATGGCGGCGTACTCGGAAATCAAGAAAAAGAAGCGTGGACAGTCATCCGCCCTTCTTCATCTTTTTACCTTCAGCTGCGCGTTTTCGCCGAACTTCTTTCGGATCAGCGATCAACGGACGATAGATCTCGACACGATCACCATCGGATAATACTGTCGTCATCGTGCTGGCCTTACCGAAGATGCCCACTTTGGCGGTTTCCAGTTCCAGCTCCAGATCGGGGAAATCCATCATGATGCCTGACTGCACTATAGCGGCACCGATCGTGGTACCGGCATCGACATTAACCGCACGGATGATCTGTTTCTCCGGTAGCGCATAAGCGACTTCGACGTTAATACTCTCTGACACAGGATTATCCTCGCTCACCGTAGACCACGACCGCACGCTTACAAAAAGAATCGACCAGTGAGTTTGCTATCTGGGTAAAAATCGGTTTTGCAGCAATCGACATCATGGCATTATCAAACTCAAATTCAAGCTCAAGGCTGACCTTGCAGGCGTTCTGCGTTTTCAATGCATCAAACTGCCAGTAACCCTTTAACTTTTTAAATGGACCATCGATCAGTTGCAGATCGATACGTTTATCTTTCTGTAGCAGATTATGCGTAGTAAAGGTCTTATTTAATACACCTTTGGCGATCTCTACCGAAGCGATCATTTCAGTTTCGCTTTCACTCTTGACTGAGGAAGAGCGACACCATGGTAAAAACGAAGCATAGTCAGCGACATTATTGACCAGAGCATACATTTCTGCAGGAGAATAATGTACCAGTGCACTGCGTTGGATATGTGACATAAGATGACTTTAAAACAAATAAACTACAGGTTGTATGGCTAAATCGCACCTACCGCTTTTAAAAAGACGACGATAACGGCCAGTGGCGTAATAAATCGAACTAAAAAACGCCAGATAGTATACACCAGAGGATACGTCGCCATCTCTTCCCGTGTTGACTGCTGGTGCATGACCCATGCGGAAAAAAGTGCGATAAACAGGCCGCCCAACGGCAGCATCACATTTGCAGTGAGATAGTCCAGCGTATCAAAAAAGGTAAATTTTTCGAACAGGAATGGGATAGTCAGGGTTTTATCTTTCCAGATATTAAATGAAAATACGGTACCCAGACCGACTAGCCAGGTAACAACACCCATCCATTCGGCGGCCTGGATACGGCTCAGACCTTTATTCTCCACGAGGTAAGCCACAGCAGGTTCGATCAATGAGATCGCCGAAGTCCAGGCAGCGAACACCAGCAGACTGAAGAAAACCACACCGACCAGGGTCCCTCCCTGCATATGTCCAAACGCGATAGGCAGCGTCTGGAATATCAGTCCTGGACCCGCACTAGGTTCCAGGCCATTGGCAAAAACGATAGGAAAGATAGCCAGACCTGCAAGTAGGGCGACCACGGTATCAGCTAAAGCGATCATGATGGATGCCTGCACAATCGAATGATCACTCGTCAGATATGAGCCATAAACCATGATCGCCCCCATGCCCAGACTCAGAGTAAAGAAAGCATGCCCCATCGCAATGAGAACCCCCTTACTATCGATCGTGCCAGGGGTGAATAAAAATCGCACTCCATCCATAAAATAACCTGTAGTCATCGCATAGATGACGACGACGATCAACAGACCGAATAACAGGGGCATCAAAACAGTGACGGCTTTTTCTATACCATTTTTTACCCCACGAGCGACCACCGCCATGGTCATCACCATAAATACCGTATGCCACGCCAGCAGGCGTTCAGGATCACTGACCAGATCGGTAAAGATACTGTTAACGCCATCCGCCGTTGCGCCGAGAAACAGGCCTCCAGCAGTACGGAATATGTAAGACAGTGCCCAGCCGGCAATGACGCTGTAATAGGAGAGGATAAGAAATCCAGCCACCACACCCATCCAGCCTAGCCAGGCCCAGCCCGGGTTCCTGTGTTCATCCTTTGCTAATGCCCGCATGGTATTGATCGGGCTTCGTTTACCACGACGACCCAACATGATCTCTGCCATCATGATCGGCAGACCGATCAGAGCGATACAAAGCAGGTACACCAGTACAAACGTGCCACCCCCGTTCTCACCCGTTATATAGGGAAATTTCCAGATATTACCCAGGCCGACAGCCGATCCCGTCGCCGCGAGTATAAAAACGGTGCGATTGCTCCATTGTCCGTGTATCGAAGTACGTTGTTCAGCCATAAAATTTGCCGTGAGATTGGAGAGCCCCCTTATTCATGTGGAGAATACTCTATGAAAGATTTTGCACCATTGTTAACAATTTATAGCACTGACTCAAGCTATTTCTCGAATTTACCTTAAATTTATCCAACAATGACAGTTCGACAAATCTACCCTATACTTGCCTGCCTGATTCAGGCTTAGTCAGCACACCATGGCAAAAAAACCGAAGAAAAAAACAAACGACAACACCATCGCACGCAACCGAAAAGCACGCTATGACTACACCATCGAAAGTAACTTCGAAGCGGGACTGGTCCTCGAGGGCTGGGAAGTAAAAAGTTTACGTGAAGGTCGTGTACAGATCGACGAAAGTTATGTTTTCGCTAAAGATGGTGAGCTGGAATGGATAGGTGGTACCATCACACCTTTAATTTCGACATCCACCCATATCCACCCCAGCCCAACCCGTGCACGAAAAATTTTGATGCACCGTCATGAGATTGACCGCTTGATCGGTCTGATTGAGCGTAAGGGTTTTACTCTGGTTCCACTGGCTCTGTTCTGGAAGAAAAACGGACGGGTCAAACTCGATATCGGGCTGGCGAAGGGTAAAAAAGCACATGATAAGCGTGCTTCGATCAAAGAACGTGAATGGCAGCGTGAAAAAGCCAGATCATTGAAGATACGCTGATGCTTCGACCAGGGTAGTTGTCGTGTGGAGTTAAATGACAGTTTCCGACGCAAAGCGGGCATTGGGGTACAGAGAGGTTTTTAGTCGTACTGATGGTGGCTATACCACACGATTTAAGTCGCTACCAGATCGAGCTGTCCATCTTTTTGATAATCGCCTGATGTGCCTGTAATTCATCCGTATTTGCCCGGATGATTTTTATCGGTTTTCTGTCAGCAGAGAGTTTTTTAACCGAAGCCGCACTGGATTGTTTCGATCGCACATCCTCACTTTCCAGAGACAGGGTACTCTGCCCACCCGTCATCTGCAGGTAGACTTCTGCTAATAACTCAGAATCGAGCAATGCGCCGTGTAACTCACGATGAGCATTACTCACCTGATACTCTTTACAGAGTGCATCCAGGTTGTTCTTTTTACCCGGACGCATCTTACGTGCCATCACCAGTGTATCGATGACCTGACAATATGTACTAACGTTTCCATACTCCGAGCCTGCCAACTTAAACTCGTGGTCGATGAAACCGACATCAAACGGTGCATTATGGATGATCAACTCAGCACCATCGATGTATTTAATAAAATCCTTAACGATATCGACAAACCGGGGTTTATCAGAAAGGAATTCATTACTGATACCATGAACGGCCTGGGCACCTTCATCGATCTCCCTGTCCGGCTGTAGATACTGGTGGTAATTATTACCCGTGAGACGCCGGTTGACCATCTCGACACAACCGATCTCGATAATTTTATGTCCCTGACTGGGTTCCAGACCGGTGGTCTCAGTATCGAGGACGATCTGCCTAAGTTTATTGTCCTGTTGCATTTATTACCTGCCTGTACAAACCATGGAATATGTTTTCGTCTTGACCGCCATTTGCCGCTTACAGGAGCATCTCATCGATACCTCGATTAGCCAGATCATCCGCACATTCATTACCCTCATCCCCGGAATGTCCTTTCACCCACTGCCAGCTGACATCATTGGCCTGAACAGCTGCGTCCAGTCGTTGCCATAATTCTACATTTTTGACTGGTTTTTTTGCCGCTGTTTTCCAGCCTTTTTTCTTCCAGTTAGGCATCCATTTCGTTATCCCGTCCAGAACATACTTAGAATCAGTATATATCTTGACAGGGCATGTGCGTGTCAGTGATTCCAGCGCCTGAATGACCGCCATCAGCTCCATCCGGTTATTAGTGGTCTCGGCTTCAGAACCGTAAAGGTCTTTCTGTTTCCCATTAAAACGCAGGCTGGCACCCCAGCCTCCCGGCCCCGGATTTCCACGGCAAGCTCCATCGGTATATATTTCTACTATATTTGCACTCATATAAGCCTATTTCTGCATTGATGTTGTACAATCCGGTATACAGATGTAACAAATGATACGGCGTGTTCAGTCTGGAATATTATCGTGCTGGACAGCATAAGACCAGCTGAACTGAACAGAATATTTTTCGGCGAAATACCCGATTTATAAACTGCAACAGCGTCATTTCCCAATAAAAATAACAAATTAAGACTGACTACTTTGAATCATTCATCATCCCCTGGTAACAGTAAGCTTTTCATCTCAATCTGCAGCTTCGTATTGCTCGCTCTGAATCTGGTTGCCTGTAATGAGACCCGATCAACCTCGACAGCACCCGTTAAAGAGACCCTGCACGAAAACAAGGCCGCTTCGATGCCAACGAACTCTCTCGACAATATCGAGTATGAGCAATTCGAAGAACTGTACATCAGCGATGAGCCCACTCTGAGCATCTGGCCTCGAATCCGCGCTGGATTCCAAATTCCATCAAGCTCGGAAACTCAGCCTCTACCCCGGGAAGTCTCCAGCGAAATCAAATGGCTTACCGGGCACGGTCAGTACATCCAGCGCGTCATGAAAAGAGCAGACCCCTTTCTTTATTTCATTCTTGAGGAGGCTGAAAAACGTCATCTGCCGACCGAGCTGGTACTGCTTCCTATCGTAGAAAGTGCTTATCAGCCTTTCGCATATTCACATGGTCGTGCAGCGGGTATCTGGCAGTTCATCCCTTCGACCGGCCGTCTCTACGGTCTGAAACAAAACTGGTGGTACGATGGTCGGCGTGATATCTATGCCTCTACCCAGGCGGCATTAAACTATCTCGAAAACCTGAACAAGATATTCAAAGGTGACTGGTTATTAGCACTTGCGGCATACAACTCTGGTTCAGGTACAGTACAACGAGCGATAAAACGAAATAAGCGAGCCAATCGCCCTACCGATTTCTGGCATCTAAAACTACCGAAAGAAACCCAGGCATACGTACCGAAGTTACTTGCCTTGAAGGAAATTATTTCTTATCCCGAAAAATATTCTATCAGCCTTCGTTGTATTCCCGATGCTCCAGGGTTTAAACAGGTTGTGACCACCGCTCAGATTGACCTGGCACTGGCTGCCGAACTCGCAGGGATCGACATAGAGACATTGTACAACTATAACCCCGCATTCAACCGTTGGGCGACAGATCCAGATGGCCCCCACTCTCTCCTGCTACCGACCAGTTCAGCCGATATATTCGAGAAGAATTATTCGACATTGCCAACGGATAAACACCTGCGCTGGTCACGCCACAAAATAAAATCGGGTGAAACACTTAGCCAGATCGCACTGAGATATAACACTTCGGTGAAACACCTGAAGAAAGTAAACAATATCCACGGCACCAGTATCCGCCAGGGCAAGTATCTGGTCATCCCCGTCTCCAGTAAGAACAAGGATAGCTACGTCCTTTCTTCCGCACAGAGATTAAAATCCTCACAGAACAGAAAACGCAACAGTGGCGGTACGCGCGTTACCCACATCGTTCAGAATGGAGAAAGTTTCTGGGAGATAGCCAGAAAGTACAAAGTTAATATGAACAGCCTGGCCAAATGGAATGGTATGGCAATTAAAGACCCTCTGAGAAAAGGGCGCAAACTTGTCATCTGGACGAAGACATCCAGAGCCGGAAAAAAAACACATAATCCTAACAGTACCATCAAATCTATCCGTTATACGGTGAGGAATGGTGATTCATTGTCACGTATTGCTAGCAGATACCATGTCAATGTGAGAGACCTGCATCGCTGGAATACCATTAAAGGCAAATACATCAAACCTGGTCAACACCTGAAACTGTACATCGATGTGACCGAACAGAGTGGAAGTCAGAGTTGACTTTCTTACCTCAGAACGCATTATTCACTTATACTTGATACCTATTCATAAAAAAATTCCGGTAGCCAACAGATGAGCACAAAAATTTCATTCCTGGATCTGAATAACTATCAACCTCTGGATTCATTAACACCAGAAAATCTGAAAGAGATCGCTGTCAAACTGGAAACATTCGAGCTTTCGCCGGGGGAACCCGTCTTCGTCGAAGGTGATAAAAATGATCAACTTATCTTTCTGCATACGGGCAATGTCGATCTGATCAAAGCCGGTAAAAAATTAAAAACTATCGAAGCTGGAACCGCTGACGCAAAATCAGCTCTGGCGCACATCATCCCCAGGAATTTTTCCTGTACTGCCTCTTCGGATGTCGTCATATTTAAAGTCGATGCTGACTTACTCGACACCATGTTAGCCTGGAATCAGACCGGTAGTTTTCAGGTCGAAGAACTCAGTGGTGACGATGATGACTGGATGACCCGCCTGCTACAGACCGAATCTTTCCGCCGTATTCCACCGGCGAATATTCAGGCCATTTTCACCAGCCTGGAAGACATGGAAGCCAATGCAGGGGACAGTATTATAAAACAGGGAGATGATGGAGATTACTTCTACATCATAAAATCCGGTCGCTGCAAAGTGATGCGCAAGATGCCCGGACAGGAAAAAGAGATAAAGCTGGCTGATCTGGAAACGGGCGCGACTTTTGGAGAAGAAGCCCTGATCTCGGATGCGACACGCAATGCCTCTGTGATCATGTCTACCAGTGGTACATTAAGTCGCCTTTCGAAAGAACATTTTCTTGAATTACTAAATGAGCCCATGGTCAACAAAGTCGATTTTACCTCAGCAAACCTGAAGATAAAAAACGGTGAAGCAATATGGCTCGATGTCCGCTTACCCGCAGAATATGCTTCTGCCCATATCAAGGGTGCAGTCCATATGCCACTGATTTTCCTGCGCATGAAGATGAAAGAACTCGACCCCATGGTTAACTATATCCTCTATTGTGATACCGAACGACGCAGTGCATCAGCGTCCTATATCCTGAACGGGAAAGGATTCAAGACATCCATACTGGTCAATGGCATCAACGATGCACCTAACGACCAGCTTGAAGGTTCAAATATCTAGCGGATGCTCTGATTAATTACCACATATTCTGATGGTAACTGCACGGTCCGGAACAGTGGCTTTCGACGCATAACGGACATGTGGATTGTTAATAGTAGCGACCTTTTTTATTGGCCCATGTGCTATCTTCGAGCATTCGCGGTTTTCAAACCGCTCCTACAGATTCGCGTCACCTGTAGGAGCGGAATTCATTCCGCGAACAGAGGTTAAATAAAACTCTGCATCTCCGCGCCTCTGCGGTAAACAAGCTTTTGGCTTTAATTTATAAACATCCGCTTATGGCCGATAGCAGATGCTGCCCGGGCACCAGTTTATCGTATACACTTCAATCTTCGTAACCCGGAATATCGTCATGCCTGACTTCATCGATCTGGTTTTTCGGTAAAAAAGCTTCCGCATAACGTAGATAAACTTTATCACGAACAAACACATCAAAGATATCCGGATCGATGTGATGATCTTTTTTCATGAAACCTAAAATACGTAAACATTCTGTTAGTGGCTTCCCTGTCTTATAAGGGCGATCACTGGCAGAGAGTGCTTCGAATATATCTGCGATGCCCATCATCCTCGCCTGCACCGACATCTGCTCACGTGTCAGACCGTTGGGGTAACCTTTACCATCCATACGTTCATGATGGCCACCCGCATATTCAGGGACATTGAGCAGATGCCTGGGAAAAGGTAACTGCGCTAACATCTTGATGGTAACCGCCATATGATTATTGATGACTTCACGTTCATCAGCGGTCAGCGTTCCTCTGGTGATAGTCAGATTTTCGACCTCATCCTCATCGAAAAATCTGGCATTGACACCATCAGCATCAACCCATCGGTATCCAGCTATATCTCTAACCCGTTGCTGTGAATCATCATCCATGAATTCACCACCCACATTACTGTTACGAATAAAACTACGGTCATCGTCAAGTTGTTTAACTTTCGCCTGGAGCTGTTCATCGATATCAGTACAATCTGATGTCGGATCTTGAGTCAGACGATCAATCTTCTTCTGCTGGCTCTCAATCTTCGCATCACGTTTCAATACTTCGAATCGTGTATCGACCGTATTGATCCGGTCATAGATGGTCTCCAGCTTGGTTGCTTTATCGACGACATATTCAGGTGTTGTTACTTTTCCACAATCATGTAGCCAGCCAGCAATCGTTAACTCATAACGGTCTTTATCCGTCATCTTGAAATCTTTTAATGCTTCGCTATCAGAACGGTGGCAGGCATCGGCGATCATCATCGTCAACTCGGGTACACGCTTGCAATGCCCACCGGTATAGGGTGATTTTTCATCGATGGCGCTTGCCATCAATTTGATGAAAGCTTCAAAAAGTTCACGCTGTTCTTCTATCAATCTATTATTGGTTATCGCGACCGCTGCCTGTGACGCGAGTGATTCTGCCAGCTGCTGATCGGCAGCAGTAAACTCTCGAGTATCCCCGGTGGTCTGGTCTTTTGCGTTGATCAATTGCAGAACACCGATGATCTCACCGTGATGATTTTTCAGTGGTACAGTGAGAATCGATTGTGTCCGATAACCGGTCTGCTGATCAAATTTCCGGGTGCCGCTGAAGTCAAAACCTTCCGCATGGTACACGTCAGGAATATTGATCGTCTTTTCATCATGCACCGCGCAGCTGACAACATTGCTTTTGTTCGGCACACCTTTCGTGATCAGAGGGATAGGTGGAAATTTTATCGTATGACCACTGCTACCACCCATGTGGATATCGAGCGAATGTGTAGTCACGATAACAAATTCAAGTGCTGTTTTATCATCAGACATCTGGTATAGACTGCCACCATCCGAACTGGTCAATTCCATCGCACCGGTCAAAATTTTATCGCATAAGATATCCACATCAGTGGTGGCTGACAGCGCGATACCGATCTCATTCAGCTGAGCGATCTTTGATAGCATCTGGTTCATTTTTTTGCCTGCTTTTCTCTGCTCTCTTCTATTTTCCAGACGGGTTAGAGCCACCCTGTATCAACTTTTTAGGGTCGAGCAATAGCTCCAGCTCCTGACGAGACAGATCCGTCATATCCACCGCAACATCGATGACCGCACGATTTTCCGCATAAGCCGCCTTCGCTATTTTCGCCCCTAGTTCATAGCCGATAACCGTATTCAATGCGGTGACCAGGATAGGATTTTTTGCCAGTGCTGAATCAATATTGTCTTCGTTGGCGATGAATCCCGCTATCGCTTTATCAGCCAGTAATCGTGAAACGTTGGACAGCGTTTCTATGCTCTGGAGCAGGTTGTGTGCCACCAGTGGTAACATGACATTCAACTGAAAATTACCCGACTGTCCGGCGATGGTGATGGTCGTATCATTGCCGATGACCTGCGCACAGACCATGACCGTCGCTTCCGGAATGACCGGATTTACCTTACCCGGCATGATACTGCTACCGGGCTGCAATGCCGGTAGCGCAATTTCGCCGATACCTGCAAGGGGACCACTGTTCATCCAGCGCAGGTCATTGGCGATTTTCATCAATGCCGTCGCCAGCGTTTTTAACTGACCGCTGAGCGCCACAGCTGCATCCTGAGAGCTCAATGAAGCGAAACGATTATCGGCAACCCTGAATGACAAACCGGTGCTGTTGGACAGCTGTTCAGCCACCAGCTTGCCAAAAGAGGCATCAGCATTGATCCCGGTACCAACAGCCGTGCCACCGATTGCCAGTTGGTGAATATCAGGCAGGGTATTTTCGATATGCGACAGTGCTGCCTGCAGTTGTGCAGACCAGCCGGAGAGCACCTGCTCCAGACTGACCGGCATCGCATCCATCAGGTGGGTCCGCCCTGTGGTCACGACATCTTTCAGTGATCTGGATTTTTTATCGATGACTGAGATCAGATGATTGATGGCCGGGCACAATTGCTGGTGGCTGGTTATCGCAGCACTGACATGAATGGTCGTAGGAATAACATCATTTGAACTCTGGCTCATATTGACATGATCATTGGGGTGTACTTCATCACCGACTTCCTGCGATGCAAGATTGGCGATCACCTCATTCGCGTTCATATTGGTACTGGTCGCCGAGCCTGTCTGAAAAATGTCGAGAGGAAATTGATCCATCAACTTGCCATCGATAATATCATCACAGATTGACGAAATAGCCCGCCGGCGATTTTCATCCAGCCCACCCAGAGTATGATTGGCATTGGCACAGGCCTGTTTCACCAGCCCCAGTGCCTGTATGAAAGCTCCGTGCATGACGATGCCGCTGACAGGGAAATTGTCGAGCGCACGTTGTGTCTGTGCGCCATACGCCGCATCCTGTGGAACCTGCAGTTCTCCCATGCTATCTTTTTCTATTCGATACTTGCCCATTCATCTCTACCCTTAGCTTTCAGGTTCACATTACCAACTCATGATTCTAGAATGATATAATACCGTTTTTACACTGATTTAAAACAGAATTATGATGGAATTAAACGAACTTACTGCAATTTCCCCCGTCGATGGCCGCTACGGTTCAAAGACCGCTGTGTTTAGAGATATATTCAGCGAATACGGCCTCATCAAACATCGGGTGCTGGTCGAAGTACGCTGGTTTCAGGCACTCGCGGCACAGGCTGAGATAAGCGAAGTCCCTGCACTGGATGATGCCGCAAACAGTGTATTGAATAACATCATAGATGCGTTTTCACTCGACGATGCCCAACGTATAAAAACCATCGAGCGTACCACCAATCATGATGTCAAAGCCGTCGAATATTTTCTCAAGGAAAAAATTCAGGGCAATGCGATGCTCGAAGCCAGTAATGAATTCTTACACTTTGCCTGCACTTCTGAAGATATCAATAATCTCTCACACGGCCTGATGCTAAAGACCGGTCGCGATGAAATATTACTGCCTGCGATGGATGATATCATCGAAAATCTGAGCCAGCAGGCACAGGCATTTGCAGCGCAACCTATGTTGAGCCGGACACATGGGCAGACAGCGTCACCCACCACTGTCGGCAAAGAACTGGCAAATGCCGTCTATCGCCTGCGCAAGCAACGTGACCAGGTCGCCAACACACAGATCTACGGTAAAGCCAACGGTGCTGTCGGCAACTATAACGCCCATATCAGTGCTTACCCGGAAATCGACTGGCCAGTATTTTCTCAACAATTTATCGAATCGATCGGTTTACAGATTAATCCTTTTACCATCCAGATCGAACCGCATGATTACATGGCTGAAATGTTTGATGCCATCAGCCGTTTCAATACCATCCTGATCGATCTGAGCCGCGATATCTGGGCCTATATTTCGAATGCCTACTTTAAACAGAAAACCGTCGCGGGCGAGATCGGCTCATCGACCATGCCGCACAAGGTCAATCCCATCGACTTCGAAAATGCCGAAGGTAACCTCGGCATGGCCAATGCCCTGCTGAACCACCTGAGCCTCAAACTGCCGATCTCTCGATGGCAACGTGACCTGACCGATTCGACGGTATTGAGAAACCTCGGTGTCGGATTTTCACACAGCCTGATCGCCTACCAATCGATGATCAAAGGCCTCAATAAACTGGAAATAAATGCTGATGTCATCAATGCTGACCTCGACCACAGCTGGGAAGTTCTGGCCGAACCGATACAGACCGTCATGCGCCGCTATGGTATCGATAACCCCTATGAGAAACTGAAAGAACTGACACGTGGAAAAACCATCACACAGCAAGCATTCCAGGCCTTCATCGAAACGCTCGACATCCCCGAGGACGCACGTAATAACCTGCTGGAACTGACACCGCATAATTATATTGGTAATGCAATTGAGCAAACAAAAGATCTCTAGAGAACCCGGATACGAAGAATATAACCCCCTGGGTAAAATCAGTGTTGATGGTTTCTTAAAACAATACTGGCAAAAAAAACCGTTGCTGATCAGGAATGCCTTCCCGGAGATAGAATCGCCAGTGAGTGCCGATGAGCTAGCAGGCCTGGCCTGTGAAGAGCAGGTGAATGCGCGACTGGTCCTGGAAAAGGTCAAAGATAAAAACTGGCAGCTGGAGTTTGGTCCTTTTGAGGAGAGCAGGTTCGGTGAGCTTCCCGAGTCCAACTGGTCTCTACTGGTCAGTGATGTCGAGAAACATGCACCCAGTGCCAGAGCATTATTGAAAGCCTTTCGTTTCATCCCCGACTGGCGTGTTGACGACCTGATGATCAGCTACGCGCCTGCTGGCGGATCTGTCGGCGCACACACCGATGCCTACGATGTCTTTTTGATACAACTCAGTGGTCAGCGATTATGGAAGATCAGCGAAAACTATGCACCAGAGACCCTGGCTGATACCGATCTGTGTATCTTGAAAGACTTTGTCGCTGAACAGGAATGGCTTTTAAACGCAGGAGA
>DROB01000114.1 GCA_011321985.1 Gammaproteobacteria bacterium
CGGATGCTCTGAACATGAACATACCGCTGTTCCAATAGAATCCCCCTTCCTCTACATATTTTGTTGCGGCGGCCAGTTCCGGTTTTTCTATAAATTTCTCAATACTCGCTACTTCGTTAACAGCGACTGTGCTCGCTGACTTGATATAACCGTATCCAGTCTCAGGCCTGTCTGGAACGATACCAAAAGTGACGAAATGACCTTCGACTGCCTGTCGTAATCCAATTTCTATCGCCTGATGAAACTCAGCTATATTTTTAATATCATGGTCTGCAGGGAGGACCAGCAATACCGCATCTTCATCGGTCTTTACAGCATTGAATGCTGCAAGGGCTATTGCCGGAGCCGTATTTCGACCAACCGGCTCCAATATGATCGAACTCACCCCGATATGTGTTGAATGCGCCTGTTCTGCGACCATGAAACGGTATTCTTCATTACAGATAACAACAGCTGGTTCCAGTGACTTTAGCCCCTGTAACCGATTGATCGTATCCTGTAACAGAGATGTCTCATTTATCAAGGGCAACAGTTGTTTTGGGTGCAATTTTCTGGAGAGTGGCCACAAACGCGTGCCCGAGCCACCAGATAAAACGACCGGCGTTATCATCTTGAAATCCTGTTTATATAATTTATTGCTTAATTGACCGTTTAGTATAGGTGAGAAAGCTGTATTTTTATGGAATGTCGCATTTATGAAAAGAAAAGTGTCTCGTCAAACCTGTCGCGGCCATTTTATAACTTAATTGAACAGATGTGCATATTTTAATTCCGTGAAGCCGCTTTTCAGGTGTTGATATTCTGGCCAGAAACTGTTGAAATATCGACACCAAATGCGCCGAAACACCTCCTTTTAGACTTTTACTGTCTATACTTCTAACTAATCATTAAAATTATTATCATGCACATCTGTGCATGAGGTTCTACATTAAATCATGATAAAACATAAACTTATAACAAACTTATCCGTTTGCCTGTCGCTCTTGTTCGGCTCATATGCTTTCGCACAGAAAGCACCGACTTTTGAGCTGCCAGGGGACAACAAAACAATAAACCTGAAGAAACTCAAAGGCAAAGTTGTCTATCTGGACTTCTGGGCTTCGTGGTGCGCTCCCTGCCGCAAGTCCTTTCCCTGGATGAATGATATGTATTCGAGATATAGCGACAAGAACTTCTCTATTATCGCCGTTAATCTGGATGCATCTAAATCTGATGCGATGAAATTTTTGAGAGGCCTGCCCGCAAAGTTCGATATCGCTTATGACCCTGACGGTATCGTTGCAAGTAAATATAAGTTAAAAGTCATGCCCAGCTCTTATCTGATCGATAAGAACGGTGCTCTCGTCTTTGCCCACAAGGGCTACCGGGAAGATGATTCAAATGAGATAGAAAACAAGATACGCAAACTCATTAATTCAAAATAGACTCACTATTATGTATAAAATTTTAATCATTCTGACATGTTTATTCACGTCGGCCTGCTCGATGTTGAGCAATATGAGCGTTACTGAAGAAGTAAAACCCTGGGAGAAGGACATACTGGCTAAACAGGCGATGCAGATACCTCCAGACAGGATGTTTTCATTTAGTGATGATCATGTCTTTTTCAGTAAAGAAGCATCTACAGGTGGTAACGGTGTTGGCGGCGGTGGTTGCGGTTGCAACTAGCACAGGGAGATAAACAATGAAATCAATCAAGAATAAATTAACAGTGGCGACGTGTACCCTGTTATCACAGCACAGTGGCAACGCCCTGGCGATAGATAACGCATGGGAAATCGACAGCTCTTTTTTGTACTACAGTGAAGCGAATAACCGTGTTAACGTGGCTAAATTTGTCGCCAGCGTTGGTGGTGATGTTACTGACAGAGACCGTGTGACCATTCAGCAGGTTCTGGATACCATGTCTGGTTCAACTCCTACTGGTGCGGTCAAGTCCAGTGCTGGTAGTGCCACAGTGAGCGGCGCGTCCGGTGGTGGCGGAAAGGCAGTATCTAACCCGAATGCAGGCGCATTGGTCGGCTTCGATGATACTCGGGCAGCGAGCAGCTTGAGCTGGACTCATCAACACGATAATAACTGGTCGGTCAATTATAACGGTGCTGTATCAGTCGAGGGCGATTACCGTTCGTTCAGCGGTGCTGTGACCGTGAATAAAGAGACAGCCAAGAAAGATTACCTGTTCACCTTAGGCGTTGCCGGCACACTGGATGAGATATTCCGCGTTGGGGCTGGAAACACGCCCGTGCCATTAACACAGATAGCAGCGAATAAAACCGCAGGTGAAGGTGAAAAAGATACCTTTGATATTATAACCGGTGTCACAAAAATCATTAATCGTCGAACCGTTGGGCAAATTAATCTTTCCTACAGTATCGCCAACGGCTACCTTACCGATCCATATAAAGTCTTCAGCGTTGTAGATCGTGCGACCAATCAGCCCATCGGCAGCTCAAGTTATTATGAAAAAAGACCCGGCAGCAGGAAGAGAGCGAGTCTGACATTCCATCTTAACCACCAGCTATACCCTAGCAACGACATGATGCATGCCTCTTACCGATATTATACTGATAGCTGGGGTATTGATTCGCATACATTCGATTTTGATTATCGGTTTAATTTTAAAAACACCCATTATCTTGAACCCAGGATTCGTTTATACCACCAGAGTAAAGCCGATTTTTATGCCAATCAGTTCTTTGTTGATGATGCAGGTGCCAGTGATCCTTCTCTGATCTTCCCGAAATTCTTGAGTGCTGACTATCGACTGGACGATATGACAAGTGTTACACCGGGCATACGATATGGTAGAGAGATCGGTCATAATGGACATATTCGCGCCAGACTGGAATATATGTATCAATCATTTAAAAATTCAGAGTTTGATACCAATAAGGCGATTATATTCCAGATTGCTTATAGCAAGCGGTTTTGATCAAGAGCATCTCCGATCTGGATTAATGCTGGTCTGTGTACAGGGGCCATCGCGCTTTGCAAAGCGCTCCTACAGGTTGCTTTTCCTGTAGGAGCGGAATTTATTCCGCGATAGCGCTCTGAATAGAGCACATAATGATCGATGTTACTCGTACCCGCAGGTATAGCCCATATTAAATCTTCTCTACCTCTTTCTTAGCGTTTGATATAGAACGGCTATATTTCAAGAGAGCCCTTAGCCGGTATTTTTTATCAAGAGCATCTCCTATCTGGATTAATGCTGGTCTGTGTACAGGGGGCATCGCGCTTTGCAAAGCGCTCCTACAGGTTGCTTTTCCTGTAGGAGCGGAATTTATTCCGCGATAGCGCTCTGAATAGAGCACATAATGATCGACGTTACTCGTACCCGCAGGTATAGCCCATATTAAATCTTCTCTACCTCTTTCTTAGCGTTTGATATAGAACGGCTATATTTCAAGAGAGCCCTTGGCCGGTATTTTTTATCAAGAGCATCTCCGATCTGGATTAATGCTGGTCTGTGTACAGGGGGCATCGCGCTTTGCAAAGCGCTCCTACAGGTTGCTTTTCCTGTAGGAGCGGAATTTATTCCGCGATAGTGCCTGAATAGAGCACATAACGATCAGCGTATCCCCTGCCCGAAGCAGGTCCCATATCAAAATTATGCCTATCTATCCCTGATTTAAATTCATAGCAATAAAAAACTCCGCGATTGCGGAGTTTTTTATTGCCTGTCAATGATATGAGCCAGTTAGAACAAATCAGCTTCTCCTGGCTGCGTCTCATCGATAGCAGGAACACCGGCTGGATTAAGCTCTACATCTGCAGTTAATACCTCTGGATCCTGTACACCAAAATAAGAGAATACTGTTGCTGCGACAGACATAGGTTCCGCTTCATAACTTCCTTGCGCAGGTTCTGTCACCTGGTTATTTGTACCACTCTGACCAACACGTACTGTTTTACCAACAACTTTTCCTAATGCTGCAGCCCCACCAGCCCTAACACCAGCACCACCGAAAGTATACAGGTTCTGATTATTACCGTGGTCCCAACCCTGGTTACCGTTCAAGTTTACACGACGACCGAAATCACCAAACATGTTGATAACAATATTATCTGTCGGTCGCGTATTTCCATCGAGGGTCAATAAGCCGCTCCGTGACTGATCTGCATATTTGATGTGCAGGGTCGCTGCCTTCATGACTTCGAATAAATTATTCATCCGGTTACGGTAATTATCGACACCATTATTATGGTCGTCCCAACCCCCCAGGCCACCACCGACTGTCAGGTAGACCGAACCAGGATTAACCAGCGCCAGTGTAACAGCTGCACGGACTCTTTCGGTATATTGATTATTAGGATAAACCAGACGATCACCGTCAGCCAGGCCTAATGACGCAGCATCTGCTGCCGAGTTAGCATCACCGGTTATCAATGGCAGGTTAGCGGGGTCATCAGCTGTGCCGATATTGTCTATCTTGTTCTCAAGGAAGGCCCGCAGATCGAAACTGTTTGCCGCACCTGAATATCGTTGGTTGTAGGCATCCGTACGAGTACTATCTGCCATGGCTTCTAACACAGCATCATTAGGATTACTGCCTCTAGAATAAGGGTTATTGAAATTCTGATCCAGCGTCAAACCACGGAACAGGAGCGGGA
>DROB01000115.1 GCA_011321985.1 Gammaproteobacteria bacterium
AAAAAACGATCCCAGCATACTCAACACCATTAACACTGAGGCAGTCTCCCGAGCATGCTGCCACTGATCCAGCACTCGGGTTATGTGCTTTCGAGATAGCATAGAAAAAATGGTCTTTCCAGTTGCGCCAGAGATCAAGAAAAGCACCCTTGTCACCACCGAGATCATCCGTAAAATGTATATTGTCAGGATTTGCCGTGGTTGTTGTCAGTTCCAGTCCATCACAGTAGGGATAAGAGAATATGTTGGTGATAAGATTACTATTATCGAGCTTCGTATTGGCCTTCTCGACACTGTACGGCAACCGCCCGGAGAAACCTGCTGTAAAGATATTGCTGTCATCATAGTCGCTATCACGTCGATAATCTCCCCCGGACAGATCGAGTAACGCAGGCATCGGCAGATGATTGCCATTGTCATTACCGTACCCTGCAAAACACAGTGCAACAGCTTCGGTCAAATTTTTCATTTTACTTCTAAACGCTGGGCTCCTAATCGTACTCTGCATGGAAGCCCATAATTCTTTATGAGTAATGGTGACCAATCTATCATTCAGTGGATTATTACCCTTATCTGAACCTGCATATTTTTGTACCACATTTTCGATGACATTATCTGTCCCCGGATCGATTGCAGCATTATTCGTGTTCCCATCATTGTCAAGATAAGCGGCGACAAGATTTGAGACCAGATCAGGGACATCATCACTGTAATAGGATCCACATATGGTCGGGGGATTGTTTTCTCTTATCTGTCCAGGCAGTACTGCCCCGGGAGCGATGATGACTGCCACAGGACGATCTTCAGGTGAAACTCCCTGCAACGTCACACCGGCCCTGTCGACGACCCTGAACTGTCCGAAACTATCCGGGTTCAATGCTGCCGTCGGACTTGTTTTGTAAGCGGGCGAGACAGCATAAAGCAAGCAGCTGCCACTGCTGTCTTTGGTCACTTCGATATCCAGTGTCCGCCATGGGAAGTAACCTATCGCATTGGCATAGGCATTACCACAGCTTCCGTCCTGCTCACCTTCGGTGCCACTGATGATGTAATCAGGGCAGGGCAATTTCCCTATCTTTCCAGCTTTTCCAGACAGTTGCCAGTTCACCCGAGCATAGGCCAGGAGCGCCTGTTTTGCACGCTTTAATACCGCCTGTGTATTTCCGATCTTATCGACCTGGACTTCGACCAGTGAGATAGTGGAAAAATAATAAGTAGATATCCCCAGAAAAATCACGATGACCAGGACGAGCAAAACCAGTCCGTCCTGTTTTTCTTTGGTGGCTTTTCTGTTACTGGTTATCAATAATCTCGCCCGTTTCTTTATCCCAGCTTTCACCCGGTTTCAGACGTGTAACCTTACCATCGACACTTATGGTGACTCTGTTATCCTTGCCTAGACCTGCTCTGTGTACCCGGATGTCACCGACCGTGGTACTGTCCAGGGTGTTCTCGTCATTCACCCAGACCACGCTTTTACCGTTACTGCGTTTCATGTATCCCGAGACTCTTACCTTATTCGTCTTCTGTGCCGAAGGGGTCGCATAGTCTCCCGAACGAGCAGCATCGATTCTAGCGCGCTGCTTTTTATCCGTAAAAAGTTTACCAAGTTCATCGGCATTAAACGCCGCATGCACAGCACCAGTCCATACCGTACAGAGCAACCCTGTTATAAGTAGTTTATATCTCATCATGTTGACCTATGGCTCATGGCACCTCTGATCAAGTCTGAAGCGAACAGATTGCTATTAAAATGTTCTGATTCAGGGTACAGGATGCACACCATAACCGAATATTGGGCTGGGCTGTTGCGAAGTTTCACAACGCGGAAGCAGGACATTATAATTACAAGATATCGATTCATGACTTATTCAGTGATCCTCCGGGTACCGCTTTTGTTTTTGAGCCTCTGAACGTATACCAGCCTAACTCACAGAAGGCTTTCATATTATTCTCTGTACCGACACCCTTCTTGCTGATCTTCTCTATATCACAACTATCGACAGCGAACAGGCCATCGGCTTTTTCCAGGTCGTTCAATAGCGCAAATAAATCACCTTCATGCGCCATCTTTATGTTTAACGTCATCACGCTTTTAAAAACATCGATACCCTGGTATCGGGCACTGAGATTATTTCCTTTCAGTGGCTTCTGTGCAGAGATACTATACTTGACCGAGGGCATACCCCGATTTTTAGCTGTATTCTGTATCGTCTCAAACCAGCTAAGGCGATTCTCTTCTCCTACTACACCCTGGTTGACCAGCATCAGAAAATTATTTTCAAATTCATCAATTATCTGATTTTTTTCGACCGAATTATCGATCTTTATCTTCCATAAACGCATCGCACGCCTGGATGACTGCTGATCCTGATAGGCATCATCCATATAGATATATGATGCAGAAACGACGACGATACTCACCACTGACATCAGCGCAAATATGATCATCGCTCGAAACAGTGTGGGCGTTATATTATTAACCATGATCAGGAGCCTTCATTATTACCTTCAGAGAAAAAGCACCCGATGATTCCTTGTTAACACGGCGGTTTATCTCTACACCAGATTCTGTAGCAAACTTGCTCTCTGACCTCAGATCGACAGGCATCTTTAATGCGACGACATCCTCTACCAGCGGGCTACCCTTCAGGGAATGGATGATCCTGTCTATATGCTCGATAGATGCACGATAATTATTTTCAGGATCATCGATCCGACCCATTATGATCGCACTGTGCTTCACCGGAAGATTAGCTGTAAAGTTTGCTTTTTCTGGTTTCTGATTTATCTGGTTAATATTGATAGCCTGCCACTTGATCTTATCTATATATAATTCACCACTCTTATCCTGACTTAATATACGGCTCAACTTGAGTAGCAGATCCAGCGGCGAGGTCGTACTATTGATCTTTATCTGTTCGGCCAGCTCGACCGCCGCGTTCATTATTCCCGCATTCTGGAATACCTCTTCAAAGTCCTTGAACTTTTTTGAATAAAGATCTTTGTAGTTACTCTCTTCTTTCTTCAACAGCCCTACCGATTTTTTGTATTCTAATGCATCCGATATATTTGACTCTGTAAACAATACGGCAGAAATAACAACCAATATACTGGCCACATATAACATCGTAGCTATTATCTTGTTCTTGTAGCGACTGAAAGACTGACTGTCACCATAATGACTGCACACCACTCCCTGGCTCACACATAACCAGGCAAAAATTATATCTGAGAACTTCCCTCCCAGTCCTTTTAATCCTAACTTATCCTGGATGTCCGCGATTGAATGAATGGTGACCGTCTGACGCTTCCCGGAAGTGAAAGATTGCTTTAGCGAGGACAACTGTTCA
>DROB01000116.1 GCA_011321985.1 Gammaproteobacteria bacterium
GCACTTCTTCGAGTACGCTATCGAGTTCGAGGGTAACGTTTCCATTTTTAGCTTTTTCGAATAACTTGTCCTGCAGAATTTTTTCAGAGCGCAGAGCATCACGACGATGGACGAGTGTTACTTCAGCCGCGATATTGGAAAGGTACAGAGCTTCTTCGACAGCGGTATTACCGCCACCGATAACAGCTACTTTCTGACCCTTGTAGAAAAAGCCGTCACAGGTAGCACAGGCAGAAACGCCCTTGCCCTTGAATGCCTCTTCAGATTCCAGACCGAGATACATCGCACTGGCACCGGTGGCAATTATCAGAGCATCACAGGTATAAGTGTTAGAATCCCCATAGAGTGTGAACGGACGATTTTCCAGATTGACTTCGTTGATGTGATCAAAAATAATCTCGGTACCAAAGCGTTCGGCATGTGCCTGCATGCGTTGCATCAGTTCAGGCCCCTGGACACCTTCATTATCGCCTGGCCAGTTGTCGACTTCGGTCGTGGTGGTGAGCTGACCGCCCATTTCCATGCCTGTTATCAGCACAGGGTCAAGGTTAGCGCGTGCGGCGTAGACTGCTGCCGTATAACCAGCAGGACCTGAGCCGAGGATTAATAGGCGTGCGTGGCGTGGTTCACTCATGTTTGTCTCCAACTAGGATAATCGAATAGTGTAATTAAGGATTGTAAGGGTACTAATGTGCATAGTTTGCATACATAGCTTGATGGGCGCATATATTAGCAAATCTTAATGACAATTGTTTTTTATATAAGTTTATTTGTTCCGTATAATTTGTGCAGGAACATCAGTTTGTAAATACTGTCAGACTTATTTATAACATCCCTGACTTAACGGATTATTAAAAAATGAAAATCGGTATACCCAGAGAAATAATGACTGGCGAAGCGCGTATCGCGCTGACACCATCGGCCTGTAAAACGCTTATCAATACCGGACATACTCTCTATCTCGAAAAACAGGCAGGCTGCGGCAGTGGTTACAGTGATCGGGATTATGAGCGTGTCGGCAGCCATATCGTCGATACCGCCGAACGACTCTATGAGGCATCGAGATTAATCATAAAAGTGAAACAGCCACTGGCACAGGACATAAGCTATCTACGTGAGCATCACACCCTATTCAGTTACCTGCATCTGGCTGCGGATTTATCACTGGTTCAGCATTTGTGTGATATCGGGGTGAGCGCGATCCCATTTGAATCTATTGTCGATGCACTGGGCACTTTACCCTTATTAGCACCGATGAGCCAGGTCGCAGGGCGTATCGCGACCATGCGTGGAGCCAGTCTATTATTCAAAAACCGGGGCGGTCGAGGTATCCTGCTCGGTGGTGTCGATGGTTCGGATTCAGGGCAGGTGGTGGTATTGGGAGCTGGAGTAGCGGGCAGCCATGCGGTTGCTGTAGCGGTAGCCCTGGGTGCAAAAGTGGATGTGCTTGATCTGGATGAAAACAAGCTACAGTTACTGGCATTAAAATATCCCCTGATCGGGACCCATCTATCTACGCCCGAAACAATCGAACGCTTATGTATCGATGCAGACCTGGTGATCGGCGCAGTATTGCTGGCAGGACGGCGAGCCCCTGTTGTACTGAAACGGTCGGTGGTGGAACAGATGCATGAAGGCAGTGTTATTGTCGATATCGCCATCGATCAGGGTGGCTGTGTCGAGGGTATACAGGCTACCAGCAGTGAGCGACTCAGTTACGTCGAACACGGGGTCATTCTCTCGGCGGTACCCAATATGCCCGCCACGGTCGCGCGGACGGCATCACAGTCATTATCCAGTGCTATCCTGCCGTATGTGCAGGCATTGTCTGACTCTGAGTTGGCGGTATCATCGCAGTCGATCGCATTACAGCGGGCGATGGCCATCGACAAAGGCAGGGTCGTTGATAAGGTTTTACTCGACGAAATGGGGGCTAAAAAAGCCCGAACGAGCCTCTAAAACCCTGATATTTTACCGCACGCGGGGTATAATCCGGCAACACATCGATCAACATCTGTAATGACAGATCTGTAGAGAAACGGGTATCCACCTTGGCACAAGCACGCCGTACAAAAACAATAAAAAAATCGGAGAAAAGCGCTGTCATCGCGACGCAACTACAACGCGGTCTGCGTGAAGCTGCCATGCTGATCCTGATGGCGCTGTCCCTGTTTCTGTTCACCGCCCTCGTCACCTATCATTCGTCTGACCCTGGCTGGTCGTATACCGGGTCGAGAGAAGGCATCCATAATGCAGCCGGTGTTGTCGGAGCCTGGTTCTCAGATGTCCTGTACAACCTGTTCGGTTATCTCTCCTATCTGTTCCCGGTGATCATCGCATATAGCGGCTGGTTAGTGCTGCGCAGTAATCATATCGAAGTCGAAAAAGATATCGATTACCATGAGATGGGTATCCGCTGGATCGGCTTTTTTGTTACCGTCGCTATGGGTTGTGCTCTGACCAGCATGCATTTTTCTGTCGCCGATGGACTCTTGCCGATGGATGGCGGCGGTATCCTGGGCATGTGGCTGAGTGATGCGATGGCAGGGGCGCTGGGTCTGCTGGGTTCCACATTGATATTATTGTCTATTTTCCTGGCGGGTATCACCTTGTTCAGTGGCATCTCCTGGTTTCGTGTCATCGATACCATCGGTCAGGGTACACTGTTTGTGTATGACTGGGTACAGGACAGGATCATGGTTCTCATCGAAAGCTGGCAGGAGAAAAAAGCCGGTGAGGAAGCCAGACAACAACGTCAGGAAGTGGTCGCTGCCAGTAAGAAGAAACGTGAGGTGCGTGAAGCCAGAGGCAGTGCTGATGTACGCATCGAACCGGTAGTAAAAAAAGTTGAAATTTCGGAGCGCATGGACAGGGAAAAACAGATCCAGCTTTTCGATGCTCCCAGTGATTCTGAATTGCCTGCTCTGCGCTTACTGGATCCACCAAAACCGCATGAAAAAGGCTTTTCGACCGAGGCACTGGAAGCATTGTCCCGACTGGTCGAGATAAAACTGGCTGATTTTGGTATCGAAGTCGAAGTGGTAGCGGTGCATCCCGGGCCGGTTATCACCCGTTTTGAAATGGAACCAGCGCCCGGCATTAAGGCCAGCAAGATTACGGCCCTGTCGAAAGACCTGGCGCGATCATTGTCCGTGCCCAGCATACTGGTCGTCGAGGTCATCCCGGGAAAGACCTGTGTCGGACTCGAGATACCTAACGAGCATCGGGAGATCGTATCACTGAGCGAAATCCTGATGTCCAAGCAGTATGATAAATCCACATCACCGTTGACCCTGGGCCTGGGTAAAGACATCGCCGGTCATCCGGTGGTGGCTGATCTGGGTAAGATGCCGCATCTACTGGTAGCTGGTACCACCGGGTCCGGTAAGTCTGTCTGTGTCAATGCACTATTGATAAGCCTGTTATACAAGAGTAAACCGGATGAAGTGCGTCTGATCCTGATCGATCCGAAGATGCTGGAACTGAATGTCTACGAAGGTATCGCCCATCTGTTAACACCAGTAGTAACTGACATGAAAGAGGCGGCGAATGCCCTGCGCTGGTGTGTCGGTGAGATGGAAAGTCGTTATGAATTGATGTCAGGACTGGGGGTAAGAAACATCGCGGGTTTCAATCGTAAAGTGAAAGAGGCCATCGATGCAGGTGAACCGATCGAAGATCCGACCTTCAATCCGGACGTTCATCCACCCGGTGCCCAGCCTCAGAAACTGAAACCCCTGCCTTATATCGTGGTGGTAGTGGATGAGTTTGCCGACCTGTTTATGGTGGTCGGCAAAAAAATTGAAGAACTGATCGCACGTATCACACAGAAAGCTCGTGCTGCAGGGATCCATCTGATCCTTGCGACCCAGCGTCCCTCGGTTGATGTGGTAACCGGTTTGATAAAATCAAACATCCCGACGCGGATCGCTTTTCAGGTTTCATCACGTGTGGATTCGCGTACCATCCTCGACCAGATGGGGGCAGAAAATTTATTAGGCCACGGTGACATGTTGTATATGGAGGCGGGCAGCAGTATGCCGATCCGGATTCACGGTGCTTTTGTTGATGACCATGAAGTTCACCGTGTAGTGGCATTCCTGAAAGAGCAGAACGATCCGGATTATATCGAAGATATCGTCAAGGAAAATACTACCGTATTACCGGGTGAGAAACCTGGCAATGGGACGGGTGATGATGTCGATGCCTTATATGATGAAGCAGTTGCTATCGTAACAGAGACACGTAAAGCCTCTATATCTTATGTGCAACGTCGATTGAAAATTGGCTACAATCGTGCGGCCCGGATGATCGAAGAGATGGAATCCGCAGGTGTGGTCTCTGCGATGCAGTCAAACGGTTCTCGTGAAGTGCTGGTAGCAGCACCGCCAGAAGTTTGATCAGGACTTATCTATGAAAATACTTTTTACTAGATGTTTTCTACTGTTTTTTCTGATCTCGTCCAGTGTTTTTGCAGTGGCGGAAACGGATACAACGTCCATCGGTGAAGGTTATCTGAAAAAATTTCTGCAGAAAACACAAACCCTGAAAGCCCGTTTCCAGCAGACCTTGCGCACACACGATGGTGAAGTTTTGCAACAGACTGAAGGTACGTTCTACCTGAGTCGTCCGGGCAAGTTTCGCTGGGATTACAGAACACCTTATGAACAGATCATCGTTTCAGACGGAGAGAGGATCTGGATCTACGATGTTGACCTGCAGCAGGTGACGGTGCAGAGACAGGATGTGAGTTTGCCCGCATCGCCGATGGCTCTACTGGAAGACAGTTCTAAACTGTATGCAAATTTTAATGTTACACCCCTCGATGAACGTGAAGGTGTCTATCGCCTGAAGCTGGAGAGTAAAACCAGTGATACTGACTTTGCTGAAATCGTCGTCGGTCTCGATAAAGAGGGCCTGCGATTTATGCAATTGCATGATCAGTTCGAACAGGTGACCGATATCGTATTTTCTGACATATCGACCAATACGAAACTATCCGAGGATATCTTTGAATTTATACCGCCCGAAGGGGTTGATGTTTTTGGTGGATGAGCCGTGTCTGCCGGACTATTCGATGATGTTGCTCAACCCTATCGACCTCTTGCCGACAGGATGCGACCGCAGCGGCTCGCCGACTACATCGGGCAGGATCATATCATCGGTGAGGGAAAAACCTTAAGCCAGGCGATCGAGAATCAAACCCTGCATTCGATGGTTTTCTGGGGGCCACCAGGAACCGGTAAAACCACACTGGCGAAGATCATTGCCAATTCTGTTCAGGCACATTTCATCAACTTATCGGCAGTGCTATCGGGGGTCAAGGACATCCGTGAAGCTATCGCACAGGCTAAGCAGTGGCAGGCACAGGGTGATAAAACGATCTTGTTTGTCGATGAGGTTCATCGTTTCAATAAATCACAACAGGATGCTTTTTTACC
>DROB01000117.1 GCA_011321985.1 Gammaproteobacteria bacterium
AACGAAGATCGGTAAACAGGACCATCGATAAAGCGATGGTGAAGAACAGTCCCGCCCATCCTACTTTATTGGGCCGTATTTCTTCATGCGGGAATTCGGTGGTGACGACGACAAAATTTTTGTCTTTCTGTAGACGTGCCAGAGCATCCCAGGCCGTGTGTACGACCAGAGTATCCCCCGCCTCAAGAGGCAGGTTTCGTATATCGTCACCTTCACGTAATGTTTCACCATCACGATGTAGAGCTACCATGGCGATACTGTAAGTTTTACGCATCCACAGGTCACGTGCAGATTTTCCTATCAGGCTGGAACCGGGTGGGATAACGATATCAGCAATACCTGATTTGGCACTGGAGAGAGTATCGATAAAAGTCTGTAGTTCACTCCTGAGATACAGATCATGCTTTTCGACGAAGGCTAGCAAATTCTTCTGTGCTGCAAGTACGCCGAGTATGGTACCGGCCTGTATGCCGGTATCACGTGCCAGTCCTCCGGGACCAACACGAGTTGAATCGCCCCCGGTATGGGCGGCAATGATGCGGATGCGTTCGGCATGCTCTATGTCGTCAAGTGATTTTCCGACCAGGTTACTGCTGGCAGGGACTTCGACTTCGAATAATTCATAATTCAGGCCGTAGATGTCTTTGAAATAATCGACAGTATTACCAGCGGATGTACCTTCACTGATGGATTTAGGTAAAACGAAACGACCCAGTAAAACAAAATAGAGGATACCGGTGATAACCAGTGATACGCCGACAGGGGTGACTGAAAACAGTGACCACTGTTGCATCTGCTGGCTTTCTGGCAGAGCATGGTTTGAGGTAATGATCAGATCATTAAGCAGGATGAGGGGAGAAGAACCTACCATGGTAACGGTACCACCAAGGATGGCACAGAACCCCATGGGCATCAGCAGGCGGGACATGGGTAGACCGGAACGTGCTGAAATTCGACTGACGACGGGCAGGAACAGGGCAGTCGCACCCACGTTCTGCATGAAAGATGAAATGAATGCCACGGTACCTGAAATAATGGGGATGATACGCGTCTCTGTGGTGCCACCTACTTTGAGGATGAAGGCAGCCACTTTTGTCATCAGGCCGGTTTTGTCCAGGCCCGCACCGATGATCATGACGGCAATGATGGACATGACCGCATTGCTGGAAAACCCGTTAAAAATTTTCTGGGTATCGACGAGGCCCTGTGAGAGACCCATGTAGGGAGCGAACAGGCTGGTCAATCCCAGGATGACCATGATACTGATGGCGGCAACATCGACATCGACAATTTCAAAAGCAAACAGATAGATGGTCAGGACCAGGACTGCCGTCACCCAGGCAACTTCGATGGATGGGGTGAGGGTCGAGAGATAAAGAGCAACAAAAGTGAAAATAATGCCCGCAACAATTTTTTTTACAGGAAGATCTTTTTTATCGGCGGTCATGATGTCTGTAGCCCTGGGTGATGGTAATTAAAATATTAGGGGGTCGTACAGCAATATTTGAAATTTAACCGGCACCGGCCCTTGAAGTGAGCTAGCCTGTTCAAAATGCTGGATTTTAAGGAGATGAATACTACGTTATTAACGGGGTTTGTGTCGAGCTAAAATAGCCCGAAAGCTGCCTGTGGCCCTGAATGCAGTGAAATGACGGACAAAAAAATACACTTTATGGTGGGGCTACAGGAGGCCGAGAATTTGTGAAGGGGTCTGTATATGATAATCGGCATTCCAGTCATCCGTGTTTTCTCCAACACCGATATAACCGTATTCGGCAATGACAGTTTTCATGCCAGCATTATGCCCGGCTTCTATGTCACGTTGTGCATCGCCCACATAGACACACTCTTCAGGTATGCTACCCGTCAGTTCGCAGGCGTAATACATCGGCTCTGGATGGGGTTTACGGTGGGTGGTGGAATCGGAACTGACGATGCAGGCCGCGCGTTGATCCAGCCCCAGAGAGGCCATTAATGGTTCGGTCAGCCAGCCGGGCTTGTTGGTGACGACACCCCACTTGATATTACTCTGTTCCAGTTGTGTTAATAAATCATTCATCTCGTCGAACAGTTGTGAGTGGGTCGCAAGGTTGTCCTGATAAATTTGCAGGTAGCGTGTTTTTAATCGCTCGCCTGTCGCGGTGTCGAGCTCGTTACCGAAAGCCAGTTTTACCAGAGCGATACTGCCATCGGAGACCACAGGACGGACCTCACTAAATGGCAGACGAGCCTGCTGTTCTTCATCACAAAGTATCTCTAGTGCAGCTGCCATATCGGGTGCGGTATCGATCAAGGTGCCATCCAGATCAAACAGGACGGTATTGATTTTTTGCAGCGGGGCAGCCATCATCTGGTAAAGGCTATTGGGCAGGACGGCGGTAATGCACCATATAATTGACATCGACATCCTGTGACAGGCTGAATAATCCGGTAAACGGGTTATAACTAACGCCTTTCAGTTTAACCAGCTCCAGTCCTGCCGCCCTGGCCCATTGATCCAGTTCAGAAGGTCTGATGAATTTTGCGTAGTCGTGTGTGCCCCGCGGTAGCATTTTCATCAGGTACTCGGCACCGACGATAGCGAAAGCATAGGATTTGGGATTTCGGTTGATGGTCGAAAAATAAACGGAACCACCGGGCTTGACCAAGGTGAAGCAGGCCTTGATGATGGACTCGGGATCGGGCACATGTTCCAGCATCTCCATGCAGGTAACGACATCGAAGTGAGCGGATTTCTGCTGTGCCAGTTCTTCAGCTGTCATTTGCTGGTAATCAATTTCGAGTTCACTCTCCATGGCGTGCAGACGGGCGACGGATAAGGGAGATTTGCCCATATCGATACCGCAGGTTGTCGCACCACAGCTCGCCATGCTTTCACTGAGGATGCCTCCACCACAACCGATGTCGCAGACAGTCTTACCATCGAGAGGAGAGCCCGTGTTGATAAAGCTCAAACGCAAAGGGTTCATCTCGTGCAGCGGTTTGAATTCACCCTGCTGGTCCCACCAGCGTGAAGCCAGGTCTTCAAATTTTTTGATCTCTGCTGGATCGATATTGGCTGAATAGGTCATAAGTGTTTTATATAGAGTTAATCTAAAATATTAAATATATTATATATTTATATGAATAATATATGATTATTCATAATATTGGCAGTAGTATCTGTTATCGGATGGTGCAACTGATTCTAATGCATTCCTGTTTTAGAGTGTTCTCATCGATGGTAGTGAGCACTCTATCGGTCAATAGCTGTCTTCCAGCCACCCACACGTCAGTTACATGATCACGTGAACTACTATAGACCAGATGCGAGACCGGGTCGTATACCGGCAGGGTTTCGATCATATCGAAATCGACGGCGATGATATCTGCTGATTTTCCGATCTCAATCGAACCGGTTACCTCATTAAGGCCTAACGCTTTTGCTCCGTTGATGGTAGCCATCTGTAGCACCTGCTCTGCTGGAACAGCCGTTGCATCCATGGTACTGATTTTTGCCAGCATCGCCGCAGAACGCATCTCACCAAACATATCCAGGTCATTATTGCTCGAGCTGCTGTCAGTGCCCAGAGCGACATTGATCCCGGCATCGAGTAGAGGCTTGACCGGACAGATACCGCTGGCGAGTTTCATATTGGATTCCGGGCAGTGGATGACGTGACTGCCACTGGTGGCCATCAATGCTATTTCATCCTCCAGTAACTGGGTCATATGCACGGCCTGTAATGAAGGCGTGAGCAAGCCGAGTTTGTTCAGCCTTTCTAAGGGGCGTTGGCCGTCATTTTTTTCGGCCTGGCTGACTTCAGACGCGGTTTCATGGATATGCATATGGATATTCAGTTCGAGTTCATTCGCCAGTGTGCATATATGTTTCAACGGCTCATCCGATACCGTGTAGGGAGCATGGGGCGCAAATGTGGTCCTGATTAAGTCATGACCTTTGTAATGGTCAAAAACAGCGAGGCCTTTGTCGATATATTCTTCACTACTGTTTGCCCACACGGTGGGAAAATCGATCAGGATTAAACCGACGCTGGCGCGTATACCGATGTCACTGGCAACACGCGCTGTGATATCGGGGAAGAAGTACATATCATTAAAACAGGTGGTGCCGCTGCGGATCATCTCGGCTATAGCCAGTTCTGTCCCGGTATGTACAAAAGCTTCATTCACATGTTCTGCTTCTGCTGGCCAGACATGATTTTCTAACCAGTCCATCAGGTTTAGATCATCGGCCAGTCCTCGAAACAGATTCATTGCCGCGTGGGTGTGGCTGTTGATCAGCCCCGGCATCAATACATGTTGAGGGTATTCCCGGTCGATGCTGGCATTGTATTTTGATTTTGCTTCATCACTGGGTAGAACATCGATGATTTTTTCTTCGTCTATCGCAATGCAATGCTGTTCGAGATAACGGTGTCTGTTATCTACGGGCACGATCCAGCGAGCGTGCAATAGAGTATCGATATTCTTCATGACGCGACCATACCTGTTGCTCTGGCGGAGTGCAACTTTATGGCCGGGTTACGTGGTGTTTTATTTTCGCTCGGGGGAACGGTGAGCTTCTGCCAGAGGTGCAGGATAATGTGCGGCATTTCACAATTCTTTCAATAAAAAGCCAGGATTTACTAGCCACTATGGTGACATAATGTTATAAACCTGTCCAACATATGCTAAACGTATACCAGATAAAAAATAAAACCCGAGGGAGTATGAAATGAAATTATTATCGTCAAGAGTGAATCAGTATGTGACAGTGTTGGGCCTGCTTTTTTTGCTGGCTGCCTGTAATCCGACAGTGAGTCGGGTGGATTCTGATTCGGTTACTGACCTGAGCGGAAAATGGAACGATACTGATTCTCGACTGGTCGCGCAGGAGATGATCCAGGATGTTCTTTCACGTGGCTGGTTGAGTAAATTTAATCGTGCCAAGGGTAAGTCACCAACGGTCATCGTCGGCACCGTGCGAAATCTCAGTCATGAGCACATCAACACACGAACCTTCATTGCAGATATGGAACGCGAGTTAATTAACTCGGGTGAAGTCGAATTTGTTGCTTCGGCTCAGGATCGTGAAGAGATCCGCCAGGAAGTGAAAGAACAGGACCTGTATGCATCGGAAGCGACACGTAAAGCCATGGGCCAGGAGGTCGGTGCCGATTTTATGTTACAGGGTTCGATCAATACTATCGTCGATGCTATCAGTGGACAACAGGCACGTTTCTATCAGATCGATCTGACGCTCATCGAGCTAGGTACTAACCGTAAAGTCTGGGTCGGTCAGAAGAAAATCAAGAAAACGATCGAGAAAGGCGGCTTCCGCCTCTAGTCAGTTTTTGTACCCGCGCGTATCTGCGTGGGTGCAACGTTTTGACCCGGTAATAAGAATATGCCTCACATCAGCATGTGGGCGTGTGGATAAATGATAAATGGAGATATTGATGTTGGTTTTAACGATTCATATCGAGATGACATCTCATGTCAGTTAAATATACGAATGCCTTAGGAGATAGCCTCTCTCGATATTCTCAGATCGAGACCATGCCTGACAGAAATCTATACATAAAATTTACTTTCATTTTTTGTATAGGTTTTCTGCTGCAATCCTGTGCCAGTTACGGCCAACGTGCTACTACCATGCGAGATGGCCTGCTGACCGGTAGACCTGATCTATCTCTGGAACTGGTGGAAAAAGAAGACCCGAAGGAGAAGGATGTTGTTGCTTCACTCGATAAAGGCATGCTGCGTCGTATCAATGGTGATTATTCGGGAAGTAACCAGATACTGGAAGTTGCCAAGCAGAAAATCGAAGAGTTGTATGGTTTCAGTGTTACAGAAAATCTGGCATCCGTTACTATAAACGAGACCTTGCGTGGATATGAAGGGGATCGTTATGAGCAGTTACTGTTACATGCTTACAAAGCGATGAATTATATTCAGCTGGGCCAGATGGACGATGCCCGTGTTGAGATGTTGCAGGCTGATGTCAAGATGATGGAATGGGGGGATGAACCTGAAGAAGACGCGTTTGTCCGTTACCTCGAGGGTATCATCTATGAGAGTCTGGGCGAATATGACGATGCTCTGATCTCCTATCGTAAGGCTTATACGGTCTATAAGGAAAAAGGTGGAAGCCAGTATCCGGTGACTCCGCAGTCTTTAAAACAGGATATGCTGCGCTTGCTCGCGCGACAGGGCTCATGGAGTGAATTCAAGTCATATAAGAAAGAATTCAATATGACCGATTTTAAAGCGACCAAAGCCAGTAAGAAATTTGGTGACCTGGTCGTTATTTTAAATAATGGACTGGCACCCATACGCAGCGAGAGCATCATCCCTATTTTTGCGGCAGAAGTCGAAGATAATTTACGGGTGGCTTTTCCGGTCTATAAGCAACCAAGAAAGCCGGTGTACGGTGCACGGGTCAGTGTCGATGGCGAGCTATACGGTATGGAGACAGTAGAAGATGTCGATGCATTGGCGCGTTATTCACTGGAGCAGGCTATGCCTGGTATCATGGTGCGAGCGACTGCACGCGCTGTCGTCAAATATAAAACGCAGCACTCTGCAGAAGACAAGAATCCGATCGCGGGCTTTTTGATCACGGTAACCAATCTCGTGACCGAGCGAGCCGATACCCGTAGCTGGACAACGTTGCCTGAGGAGATCGAATTAAGTAGGGTATCGCTTCCTGTGGGTGAGCATGATATACATATACAGATGACAAATTCAGTCGGTCTTACCGTCGATGTGATCGATGAAAAAGTGGATATCAAACCCGGACAGATCCGTTTTATAATAAAGCACTGGAATACGCCAGTGGCGAAAGTCGCCGCTAACAAATAATAGAAGAGGGCATAATCGTTCCTGATGATTTCCGTGGTCCGCTCTATCTGTAGCGGTATGCCGAAATTTTTTTCGACGATTATCAATATACGATATACGATCTGTATGGATGCCGGAGGTGTCGACATGCGGGAGCTATTTACTACCACTCCAGCAGTGGAGTTAAGGGGATGACAAGGTGAAAAACATGAAAGCCGTTTTAAAATTAAATATTCTGATGTGTACCTTGCTGCTGGCGGCGTGTATGCAATCGAAAGCTATCATGAGCTCAGGCGATACTCCGGAGTGGGTTCGTGGTGAGCCCGATATGTATCCCAATTTTAAGTATCTGTCTGCAACCGGGTCAGCATCGAAAGCAGAGCAGGCAAAGGGGCGCGCATTATCCAACCTGGCCAAAATATTTGAGGTGCAGATAAGAGAAGTTTCGACGACTTCACAGGACACCCAGACACATAAAGAAGACGGTGTCGAAACCGTAAAATCCAGTGCCCGGATTGCCAGCACGGTAAATCTGAAAACGGATAAAATGGTGCAGGGGGCACGTATTGCCGAGCAGTGGCAGAGCAGTGCTGACCGGACCTACCACGCACTGGCTGTGCTCGATCGAGCACAGGCTGGAAATAATATTCGAGATGAGATGAATCGTCTGGATGAAGAGACGCAATATGCATTGACTCAACAAAAAACACGTAGTGACGGCCTGTTAAAGATTGCCGATCTACATAAAGCCAATGCTCTGCAGCAGGACAGAAAAACCTTGCAAAAGACACTCAAGATTATCGATGTAAAAGGTAAGGGCGCACCTGCAAGGTGGAATCTTGCTGATCTGGATGAACAGCTGCAGCGGGCATTAAGGGCATTACCTATGTCGACCAGGGTGAAAGTCGATGATGTCGGTGGTCTGGGCAATATCCTGCAGGGGGCCGCATCCAGTGCGGGTTTCAATGTGAGAAATACAGGGTATCAGCTGGCTGCGAGTGTCGAGGCACAGGCCCCTGTCTACCGCGATAACTGGTACTGGTTGAGGGCGACATTAAAACTTGAGTTAATCGCTCAGGATGGTGTTACCGTCATCGGTTATCAATCATGGCCACTGAAAGTATCTGCGGGTGAAAAAACGCAGTTACCGGCACGGATGCGTAAAGCGGTCGATAAAATATTGAAACAGGAGCTGCTGAACAGCGTTCTCAAGTTTGCGACGTAATTTATTGTCGTAGAAAACGGCTACTCCAGCTTTACCTCCATGGCCTTACAGGCCATGGAGGTACTATATTCCCGCTTGGCTTCACCTCGTCCTGCCACGATGGCAGTGTTGGACCTGTCTGTTTTTCGACAAAATATCCGGAATCAGCTATATCGGAAAATGGCAGGTGGTCTATTGCACCAGGCCATACTATTGTAAACTTTCCCCTCCGGTGCATGGTGGTGCCTGCCTTTAAATCGAAACTTCAGCCCCCATATTGTTCTGATAAATAATATAATGTGACATGATATTTGCTCAGGCCGAGGGAACAGCGGAAGCCTGTACAGGTCAGATATACTGACGCGGATGAAGGGTGGATATCGCTTTTTTATCGCCACACAGCTTATGTGTGAGTAGAAGGTTTTTAAGATTTGTAAATAAAATTTTACTGAATTTTTAAATTAATAATTATGATTCGTCACTCAGAAAAATCAAAAACTTTGTTCTACACTGAAGGTAGAGGCATCATTGATCACATCAGATGTGGTGATGACTGGGAACAGGATGCCGACTACGATATCGAGGGTGGCCTTGCGGTAGAAGAGCAGAAGCCGAAGCTAAAGCCACCTAAACAATATAAAGTTATCGTGATCAATGACGATTACACTCCTATGGAGTTCGTAGTAGAGGTGTTGATAACCTTCTTTTCAATGGATGAAGCTAAAGCAACACGGGTAATGATGTCAGTGCATACCAGGGGTAAAGGTATTTGCGGGATATTCAGTCATGAGATAGCTGAGACCAAGGTGGATCAGGTCAACGAATTTTCAAGGATAAATCAGCACCCTCTGATGTGTACGATGGAAGAGGCATGACATTATAAAAAATTTCGATGTTAGTTCATCTGAAACCAGATAGACATTAGTTTGCGGTTTAATAAAGGTAGCGCCATGTTGAGTAAAGAACTTGAAGCATCATTGAATACAGCGTTTAACGATGCCAGAGAAAAGAGGCACGAATATATCACGGTAGAGCATCTGCTGCTTTCGTTACTGGATAATAACAGTGCTAATGTGGTATTGCAGGCCTGTGGTACCGACCTTGGTCTACTCAGTATTGAACTCAAAGAGTATCTCGACAGCAATACCCCTGTGTTTGGTGATATCGTCGGTGGCGAAGTTCAGCCGACACTGGGTTTTCAGCGCGTACTGCAGCGTGCAGTTTTTCATGTGCAGTCTTCGGGCAAAAAAGAAGTCGTCGGTGCCAATGTGCTGGTCGCGATGTTTGGTGAACAGGAGTCACAGGCAGTTTATCTACTGAATCAACAGAATGTTAACCGACTGGATGTGGTTAATTATATTTCTCATGGTATTACCAAAGTGCCTAATGAGACCGAAAAACTGGAAGACCATTCAGAGCAGGCTTCACCCCAGGATGCTGAAGCACAACCACTGGAAAATTACACCACTAATCTAAACCAGCGTGCGATGCAGGGCCTGGTAGATCCATTGATCGGTCGCGATGCCGAAGTGGAAAGAACGGTACAGATCCTGTGTCGTCGCCGTAAAAATAACCCTCTGCTGGTCGGTGAGGCCGGGGTCGGTAAAACGGCACTGGCGGAAGGTCTGGCAAAAAGGATCGTCGATAAGGATGTGCCCGAAGTATTACTGGACAGCACCATTTTCTCACTTGATCTGGGCTCGCTGGTCGCCGGCACCAAATACCGTGGCGATTTTGAAAAACGTCTAAAGGGTGTCTTGAAGCAACTGAACCAACGTCCGGGTGCCGTATTATTTATCGATGAGATACACACCATCATCGGTGCCGGTTCAGCATCCGGCGGTGTCATGGATGCCTCTAACCTGATCAAACCGATGCTGGCGAACGGTGAACTGAAATGTATCGGTTCGACTACCTATGCTGAATTCAGGAGCATCTTCGAAAAAGATCATGCCCTGGCACGTCGTTTCCAGAAGATTGATCTCGAAGAGCCGAGTGCTGATGAAACCGTTGAGATACTGAAAGGACTAAAAACACGTTTTGAAGAGCACCATGATGTGAAATACAGCAATAATGCATTACGTGCAGCGGTTGAATTATCACAGCGTTATATCATGGACAGATTTTTACCGGATAAGGCTATCGATATCATCGACGAGGCGGGAGCCAACCGGCAATTACACGCACAGGCAGGAAAAGCCAATAAGAAATCCATCAATGTACATGACATAGAAAATATCGTCGCAAAAATCGTACGTATCCCTGCTAAAACGGTCAGCACTTCGGATACCGATGCGTTGAAGAACCTCGAACGCGATCTGAAGATGGTGGTGTTCGGACAGGATGATGCTATCAGCACCCTGGTCACGGCGATCCGTATGTCCCGTTCCGGTCTCGGAGAACCTGAAAAACCTATCGGTTCTTTCCTGTTTGCCGGGCCTACCGGTGTCGGTAAAACGGAAGTCAGTAAGCAACTTGCCAGTATCATGGGTATCGATCTGGTACGGTTTGATATGTCTGAATATATGGAGCGTCATACCGTGTCGCGTCTGATCGGTGCACCGCCCGGTTATGTTGGTTTTGATGATGGTGGTCTATTGACCGAAGCGGTCAACAAGAAGCCTCATTGCGTATTACTACTCGATGAGATTGAAAAAGCCCATCCCGAGGTGTTCAATATCTTGTTGCAGGTGATGGATCACGGTACCCTGACAGACAGTAACGGCCGCAAGACAGATTTCAGAAATGTTATCCTGGTGATGACCAGTAATGCCGGTGCGCAGTTGATGTCTCGACGTTCGATGGGCTTTACCGAGCAGCAGAACGAACTGGATGGCATGGAAGAGATCAAAAAGATGTTTACGCCTGAGTTCAGGAACCGACTGGATTCGATCGTTAACTTTGGTCCTCTGGATGCACATACGCTATCGAATGTGGTCGATAAATTCCTGGTCGCTTTCGAATTACAGCTCAATGAGAAAAAAGTGACTCTGACGGTTGATCAGGAAGCACGTCGCTGGTTAGCTGAAAAAGGGTATGACCCCAAGATGGGAGCGAGGCCTATGGCGCGTGTGATCCAGGAGCATCTTAAAAAACCATTGGCAAACGAACTGTTATTCGGGGCTTTGACCAAAGGGGGACACGTCAATATCACCGTGTCAGAAGATAATGAAATCGAGATAGACTTCGCTGAAGAGGCGGTCAAGGTTTAGCTAAAAGCGCATAAAATGTAATAATTTGAACCTGATGGTACAGACCTGTCAGTATGATTAACCGCAACAAATCAGTGCTTTTCTCTGCGGTTAATCGCTTTTAATCTTTTAACGTCTGCTTTGCGTCGCAAATGGTCTTTTAGTTTCGTGCAGCAACTGTCAACTCAGGTTTCGTAATACGCATAAAACATTAAAAAAGGCTGCTAATCTAATGAATTAGCAGCCTTTTTTATGGAATTATTCCAGTTGGTTATTTGGCGCGGTAGATGATTCGGCCTTTTTCCAGGTCATAAGGTGTTAGCTCAACGGTTACCGCGTCACCTGTCATGATACGGATGTAATGTTTGCGCATCTTTCCTGAAATGTGCGCGATAACGGTATGCCCGTTTTCCAGCTCCACTCGGAACATCGTATTCGGCAGTGTTTCTTTCACCACGCCTTCCATCTGAATTGCTTCTTCTTTTGCCATATCTCAATAATCTGATTGTAATAAATGAATAGTATAAGCCAAAAATAATGAAATGGAGTGAACCCAGAACTGGCTTTTTTTAACGATGGGCAATTATCGTTGTTTTTGCGTGAATCGCAAGCTTTTTATCGATTTTTACCTGATTTAATGCAATATCAGGTGAATACAGACAAAATAATGAAAACAAACTAATCTTTTTTCATTCTCTTATCCACCTCCTCGGTGTTACCGTCTCTGGGCAGCATGAAGGCAGGGTCTATCAATGTCTGATTGGCGATGACGGCAAAATGCAGGTGTGGGCCTGTCACACGACCGGTCTGGCCGACTTCACCTATGATGTCTCCCTGCTTGACCACATCACCGGGTTTGACCCGTATCTTGCTCATATGTGCATACAGGCTGACTATCCCCTGTCCGTGATCAAGATAGACCATGTTTCCGCTGAAGAAGAAGTTACCTGCATCGATTACGGTTCCACTCGCGGTCGCTTTTATCGGTGTCCCTTTCGCCGCTGCGATATCCAGACCACTATGTGGACGGCGTTCCTGCTCATTAAAAAATCGACGCAAGCCGAATATACTGCTGATACGCCCCGTCACCGGCCAGATAAAGTCGACATCCGGTATCGTTTCGCTGTACCGTTTTTTTGCTTTTTTCTTACGTATACTTTCTGTGGCTATGCGTTCACTGTCATTTTTATTGGGATTGACCTTGCGCTTGTTTTTGATGGTGAGGTGCTGTTCATCATATTTTTTGTATTCGACGGTGATTTTAGTGTTCAGGGTTAAACCGTCAGTACGTCTTATAGAAAATTCATAGTCTCCCGGTTTTGTCGATAAACCGATACCGGCCATCGCTACCCAGCTTTTGTCATAGGGGAAAACAGCGATACGTTTATTTTTAAAATAAACTTCCGTACCCTGTTCGTAGTCGGGTAACTGTAGCAGTGCGATACCACCAGGAACCAGTGCCTGTTCGGGCAGGGCGTGTATTACGTAACTGCAAAAAAACAATGATATGAAAAGATAGAGCCGGGTTATGTGGGGTTCAGGCATGCGCTTATGTGTTAAAATTTAAAGGTATATAGAGGATGAAGCTCTCCTGTAATTAATCAGAGGTAATACGGGTTGTCAACTGCCGAGTTATCGAGTCGAGTATCGAACCGAGCAAAAAATCTCAGGCCTTTCCATGTGATGGATATCCTTGCACAGGCTGAAAAATTAGCCCGGCAAGGAAAAACCATCTACCACATGGAAGTTGGCGAACCTGATTTTCCGACCGCTGAGTGTATTATATCTGCTGGTATAGAAGCACTGAATCAATCTAAAACGCATTACACTCCTGCATTGGGTTTGCCGGAGTTACGCCGTGCGGTAGCAGGATATTATCATAGGAAATTCTCACTCGATATCGATCCTGAACGGGTAATCATTACACCGGGAGCATCCGGAGCACTGCAGCTGGCGATGAGCTGTTTACTGGATGCGGGTGATAATGTATTGCTCAGCGATCCGGGTTACCCCTGTAACCGAAATATTGCAGAGGTACTGGCTGCAGAAAGTATCGCTATCCCTGTGGATGCGAAAAGTTATTACCAGTTAGACGCAGATCGGATTACCGCGAACTGGAATGAGAGGACCCGGGCAGCGATGGTCGCTACACCTTCGAATCCGACCGGTACACTGTTACCTGAAAAACAGCTGATCGATCTATGTCGGGCGGTTGACCAGAAACAGGGCCGTCTGATCATCGATGAGATCTATCAGGGTCTGGTATACGATACAGGAGATTATACGGCTCTTTCATTCTCGGATGAATGTTTCGTGATAAACAGTTTTTCGAAATATTTTGGCATGACAGGCTGGCGGGTCGGCTGGATGGTGGTACCTGAGTTCTATATCGATACGATAGATCGTATCGCGCAGAATATCTTTCTGGCACCACCGACCATGTCACAATATGCTGCTCTGGAGGCACTGAAAGCTGAAACACAGGTAGTGCTGGATGAACGTCGAGATATATTCAAACAGCGCCGTGATTTTTTATTGCCGGCAATAAAACAATGCGGTTTTGAGGTGTCCGTGAAACCGCAGGGCGCATTTTATATATACGCTAATTGTGAACGTTTTACCGATGACAGTTTTTCCTGGGTGAGACAGTTATTGGATGAACAGGGTGTAGCTCTGACTCCGGGGCTGGATTTTGGTGACCACTCTGCGAGTAAATATTGCCGATTTGCATACACTCAATCTCTGGATGTATTAGAACGGGCGATGGACAGGATCGATGTTTTTATCAACAATAAAATTCTTTAATCGATAATTATCTGGATAAATAAATGATCGGAAATATATTGAAAATGCAGACAGTGCTGGGCGAGCAGGGAACAGGGCAGGTGGTGCAATACAGCTTACCGATGGGTGGCGATCTATTGCCGCTGAATGAACATATCGGTGAAAAGATCAGTCTGCGTTATAAAAACGAGATACATTGTGTCGCCTGTGGTCGTAAGACCAGTAAAAGTTTCGCACAGGGGCATTGTTACCCCTGCTTTCGTAGTCTGGCTTCCTGTGATATGTGTATCATGAAACCGGAGACCTGTCATTATGCAGAAGGTACCTGTCGGCAGCCAGAATGGGGAGAATCTAACTGTTTTATCCCGCATTATGTTTATCTGGCTAACTCATCAGGTATCAAGGTAGGTATCACCCGGGGAACGCAGATCCCGACACGCTGGATGGATCAGGGGGCAACTCAGGCATTGCCTGTTTTTCGGGTAGCGACACGCCTGCAGTCAGGGTTGTTGGAAGTAGCTCTGAAACAACATGTTTCAGACCGTACTGACTGGCGGAAGATGCTCAAGGGTGAGGCCGAATTCCAGGATCTGGGATCGATCCGGGATGAACTGTTCGATAGATGTTCCGGCGAGATCGATGACATAAAAAAAGAGCAGGGTGCGGATGCTATACAGGTGATCGATGAAGAGGTGACCCATATCAAGTACCCGGTATCGGCGTATCCCGATAAAATCAAGTCACTGAATTTTGATAAACAGGCTGATATAGAAGGGTGCCTGATGGGGATCAAGGGCCAGTACCTCATCCTTGACACGGGGGTATTGAATATCCGTAAATTTTCAGGGTATAACATTGAAGTGGATTTCGTATAACATAGCTATAGGGTGCAATTAATTGATAGAGGTGCCCTGTGACTGTTCGCTGTGGTAAATGTTTTGTCGTCCATCTAGATTAGGAGAGACCCATCAGTATTCGTGAAGACATAAGATGCGTATTTGACCGTGACCCGGCGGCGAGAAATACCTGGGAAGTCTTGACCTGTTACCCCGGGCTCCATGCGGTGATCTTGCATCGTGTGAATCATTCCCTGTGGAATATGGGCTTTAAATGGCTGGCACGATGGTTTGCGCATTTTTCACGCTGGATGACCGGCATCGAAATCCATCCGGGTGCGACCATCGGCAGGCGATTTTTTATCGACCACGGTATGGGCGTTGTCATAGGTGAAACAGCAGAGATCGGTGATGACTGTACGCTCTATCATGGTGTGACCCTGGGCGGTACCAGCTGGAATGCGGGCAAGCGACATCCGACCTTGTTGAATAACGTCGTTGTTGGTGCAGGTGCAAAAGTGCTGGGTCCGATTACGCTCGATGAAGGTGTGCGCATCGGTTCTAATGCGGTAGTAACAAAAGATGTAGAGACAAATTCGACGGTGGTCGGTGTGCCGGGAAGGGTGATCCATCATTCGGATGAAACCCAGCAAAAACGGGATGAGATCGCAGAGAAACTGGGGTTTGATGCCTATGGCGCAACCCGAGATGCGCCTGATCCAGTGGCCACCGCTATCAACAAGATGCTCGACCATATTCATGCCATGGACGAGAAAATGGAAACCATGTGCGGAGCGCTGAAGCAGTTTGGTGCGGAGATAGATGTAACAAACCTGCCTGATCTGGGTTCCTGTTCATTATCGACTAATACAGAAGAAGACCTTGATGATTCTGAGAAAATCGAGAGTAACTAAGAAACATCCGAGCGGTTTGCAAACCGCGATTACCCGCGAAAGAACACCACGGTAATAGCTAAGTACCAAAGAAATGCGCATTCAAAGAAAAAAGTTTTTCGATTTCACTTAAAATGCCTGCTTTTATCAAGTAATACAAACACTGAATCAAGCATCATCTCCATAAAAATCAAATATTTATGCCAATATTGGCTGTTTTGTCTATTCCATTGGTAATACTTGACTAAATTAGTTGGTCTTATACTTGACTAAAATAGTCGGGTTTAAGTAAAATTCTCTTACTATCTTCAATTCGTTATTTTACGGTACTTGATATGCGTTTAACCACTAAAGGTCGTTATGCAGTAACCGCTGTTCTGGATCTGGCACTCCACCAGGAGAAAGGGCCGGTTTCACTGGCTGCTATTTCAGAACGTCAGTGTATTTCACTCTCTTATCTGGAACAGCTTTTCGCCAAGCTGCGCCGTAATGACATTGTCAGCAGCACCCGGGGACCCGGTGGGGGTTATAAACTGACAAATCCGGTCGATGAGGTCAGCGTTTCCGATATCATCCTGGCTGTTGATGAGAGCTGCAAAGTGGTCGATTGCAGTGACAGTGATAACTGCCATGGTGATTATCAGTGCTTGACACACGATCTGTGGCAGGAATTGAGCAATGAGATCCGCACATTTCTGGATGGCATCACGCTGTCGGAGATAATGTCTCAAAAAACAGTGAATAATATAAGAGAGCGACAGGATGAAACCGTCAGCATTTGAAGCTGCGAAGCGTAACCAGTAGCGATACTTCATGGCTGTTTATCTCGACAATAATGCGACGACAGCGCTGGATGAGGCAGTTTTAGACGTTATGCTGCCGTATATGAGGGAGGTGACGGGTAATCCGTCAAGCGTGCACCGCTTTGGTCGGTTACAGAAGGATGCGATTGAGCAGGCACGTGAATCTGTAGCCCGTCTGCTCGGAGCCAGAGCTGAACAGGTTATTTTTACCAGTGGCGGCACGGAGTCAAATAACCTGTTGTTGAATGGATTCAGCCAGCGACTGATGCAGTTGGACCAGGGAGGGCGTATCGCACTCAGTGCGATAGAGCATATGTCGTTACTGGAGCCAGCATCACATCTATCGCTACCGGTGGACAGTATCGCTGTGGATGGAGAGGGTCGTGTCGAGCTGTCCGCCATACAACAGGTCGTGCAGGATCAGACGAAGCTGATATCGGTGATGGCGGCGAATAATGAGACAGGTGTGATACAGGACCTGGCCCCGATAATAAAGTTTGCTGGCGAACGAGGTTGTTTTGTTCATAGTGATGCGTCGCAGGCAGCGGGAAAAATACCGCTGAATTTTATCGAAAGTGGCCTTGATGCCATGACGGTTTCGGCACACAAGCTGTACGGACCGATCGGTGCGGGTGCTTTGATCATCGATAAAAAGTTACCGATTACGAAGTTACAGTTCGGTGGTTCGCAGGAGAAGAACCTGCGGGCAGGAACAGAGAACGTACCGGCTATCGTCGGTTTTGGTAAAGCAGCAGAGCTGGCCTGTGAAACTTTACAACAGACCTGTTTGCATACGCGTAGTCTGCGTGATGCTTTGGAAAAAGGCTTGAAGAAGTTGAGTGTAGTAAGTATTTTTTCTGAGACAGTAGATCGGCTGCCGAACACCGTGCAGTTCGGTGTCAGTGGCTTTGATGGTGAGACATTATTGATGCAACTGGATAGAAAAGCTATCGCAGTGTCCAGTGGTTCGGCCTGCACCAGT
>DROB01000118.1 GCA_011321985.1 Gammaproteobacteria bacterium
AGCATGCTTATAATCCCGTCCATTGGTATAGCTGGGGAGAGGATGCTTTCGAAAAAGCAAAAAAAGAAAACAAGCCTATCTTTCTCTCAGTAGGATATTCGACCTGCCACTGGTGCCATGTGATGGCACATGAATCATTTGAGAATGAAGAGATAGCTGCATTATTGAATAAATACTTCATCAGTATAAAAGTTGATCGTGAGCAAAGGCCTGATATCGATGCAGTATATATGTCTGCGACCCAGCTGATCAATGGCAACGGGGGGTGGCCAATGACGGTCTTTCTCGACAATGATTTACGTCCTTTTCATGCGGCAACGTATTATCCACCTTTTTCGACACCAACCAGGACGGGTCTGAAAGATGTATTATTGAAGATAAAAACATTATGGAAGGAACAACCAGAGTTGATCGATCAGGTGGCGACAAATGTTACGGCTAACATTACCGCACTGGCAGATGAAACGATGGGTGCTGGGAAGTTACAGGATGATATAAATGAACTCGCATTGAAACAGATAGCGTCCTCTTTTGATGAGGAGGCCGGTGGCTTTAGTGCTGCGCCTAAATTTCCACGACCTGGTATTTTTTCTTTTCTAAACCACCTGTCTCTGGCAGATACAAAAAATAGCGTAACATCTCCACAGACAATGATGCGGCGAACACTGGATGCGATGGCAACGGGAGGTATCTATGACCAGATAGCAGGGGGATTTCATCGCTATTCTGTCGATGCTAACTGGCAGGTGCCTCATTTCGAAAAAATGCTATATAGTCAGGCATTAATGGCTATATCCTATACCAATTTCTACAGGATTGAACCACAGGAGAGATACAAAAAAATCGTCAGCGAAACCCTGGATTTTGTCGCACATGAGATGCGATCTTCCGAGGGTGGCTTTTATTCCGCACTTGATGCGGATAGTGAGCGTCCTGATAAATCGGGTGAGCATTCTGAAGGTGCTTATTATCTATGGCATGAGTCTGAGCTAAAGAAGCTACTCTCGAAATCAGAATTTGGATTTGTAGAAAAATATTTCCACATCAGGGAGGAGGGGAATATCCTGTCTGATCCACAAGAAGAATTTACCGACCTCAATATTTTTTATATTGATGAGGAATATAAAAATGAAAAGCTTACGGAGCAACAGGAGAAGTGGCTGGCATCTGTAAAGAAAAAGTTGAACACCAGACGGTTGCAGCGCCCGCGACCGCATCTTGATGATAAGGTTTTGACAGCCTGGAATGGCATGATGGTTACTGCTTTTGCCAAGGCTTCAAAAGTTTTCGATGAACCGATATTTTTGTCACAGGCAATACAGACACTGAGTTTTATCAAACATAAACTCTATGATACGGATAGCAAAAAACTATTTCGACAGTATCGTGAAAATAAAGCCAGTGCAGAGGCGACGCTCTCTGATTATGCCTGGCTGATACGTGGAGCAATAGAAGTCTATCAGGCCAGTGGGGATATCCACTGGCTGGACTGGGTTTATGAATTACAGAAGGTGCAGGATGAATTATTTCTAGACGTGGACTCGGGTGCTTATTTTGAGTCTATCGCGACTGATGCACGTTTATTGTTCCGTTCAAAAAGTATCTATGACGGTGCATTACCTGCAGCCAATGCTATCGTTCTATCTAATTTACGGATACTTGCCGATATATCTAAAACCGCGGTCCAGAAAAAAGCATTCTCATCACGGGCTGACAGGCTGGTTAGTAGTTTTGCTTCGGTGGTAAATGAGAATCCTGCGTCAGCCAGCATGTTATTGTCTGCCGAAATAAAATAATTTTATCGCCCTGAGTCCTTCGTGTGTTTTCTGATCAAATGTCTGATTTTTTGATGCGTCCTTCTCGCTGCTGGTTGTTTCTTACCGGGTCCTGTTCACGTAAGATGCTTTTATGATTTCAAGAGAAGTTTCAATCGCACCGATGATGGGCTGGACGGATCGTCATGCACGGTATTTTTTACGCCTGATAACCAGGCGCAGCCTGCTGTACACCGAGATGGTTAACACCGGAGCTCTGCTGCATAACAAACAGAGAGTAGGCGATCAGAAAAGATTGCTCGCTTTTCACGCTTCGGAACATCCACTGGCTCTACAACTTGGTGGCAGTGATCCACAGGCATTAAAACAATGTGCGTCGATGGCTGAAGATGCGGGGTTTGATGAAGTTAATCTGAATGTGGGTTGTCCGAGTGATCGTGTCAGATCGGGTAGTTTTGGTGCGTGCCTGATGGCAAAACCAGAGCTGGTAGCTGATTGCGTGTCAGCGATGCAGGAAAAAATCTCGATCCCCGTAACGGTGAAGTGCCGTATCGGCATCGATGATATGGAAACTTATCAGGAATTTGAAAACTTTGTCTCACTGGTGGCTGAAGCTGGCTGTGAGATCTTTATCGTGCACGCGAGGAAGGCGTGGCTACAAGGTTTGAGTCCGAAACAAAATCGTGAGATTCCTCCTCTCAAGTATGATTTTGTACATCGTTTAAAAAAGGATAATCCGGCACTAACGATTGTTATTAATGGTGGTATAAAAAATATGGAAACCATCCAGCAACAACTGTGCCATGTCGATGGCGCGATGATAGGGCGTGAGGCTTATCATAATCCTTATATCCTGGCTCTGGTGGATAAGGACGTTTATCAGGATACGAATGCCGACCAGAAGACACGTGAAGAGATCGTCCACCTTATGTGTGATTACATCGATAGTGAACAGGAGAAGGGTGTTGCACTGCATTCTATGACACGACATATCCTTGGCTTATTTCAGGGTTGCCGTGGTGCGAGAGCGTGGCGACGTTATCTCAGTGAGAACAGCTATCAGGACGGGAAAGGTAGCCTGGTCGTTAAGGCTGCCTTGAGGCAGATTTTCTAGGGACTCAGGATGTTAACAACCAGCAGAGTAGCTCCGCCAGTTAATCAATAAGCTAACATCGGGTGATGCGTTTACTTTGATGTCTTCGCTGACGGCGATATCCAGTCGATTGCATTGATTGATTTTTATCGATGTACCGAAGGTCATGAAGTAAGTATCGCCGATGGCGCGTAACCTGGTTTTTCGATAGTAGCTGGTGTGTCCCTGTAGCTGCACTTTTAGATCAAAAAATTCCGAGGCTAGCCAGCCTAGCATGATGTGTCCGTAGTAGACATGGTCGGATAACGGGATGTTCTGAAAATTATCGCTACCCAGGAAAACGGTACCCGCATTGATGTTCATCAACCAGCTGTTAGTAAATTGCTGATTCAAGGCCAGCCAGGTAGAAAAATCAGTGGCACCGTTACCACTCAGTTTGCTCTTATCACCCGTTGGTAGTTTCACACTGCCCCATAAGCTCATTGTGGTACGGTTATTTTTGAGGACTGAGCGTGCTGCCGCTATCTGTATGTCGCCCAGGGAGGTGCTGGTCTCATCTAAATTGATAAGGTCCTGATTTTTGTTGCTGTACTGGATGCGGTATTCATTGTCTGCGACAGAGGGACGTTCGCCACGTGGTAGACC
>DROB01000119.1 GCA_011321985.1 Gammaproteobacteria bacterium
ATAATTTACACGGCCCTCTGATCTGTGGCACGTTTGCGATGTCCGCTTCAACGTCTTGTTGGACATCTACGCGGGCAGCGCACTCTATATAGGAATTTTCATACCGACCTGGTCGAAAACTCGAATAAACACAGCGTAACGTCGCACCACACTCTTCACAGCACCAATCTAACGTAGTTTCCTGTTCTTTTCCAGTGATTCTCGTGGTCTCTATTAACCCGCCAAGCTCTTCTCGACAGCTATTACGTTTTTGTTGGCTTTTTGAGGCATATAAACCGTAATGGCGGACAACGTGTACCCCGATTTCCGGAACATGCCACAGGATTCGTCGCATAAATTCATCACGCTTTAATGAGAGGGGTTTTACTTTCTGATCCCTGTGATCTTTGTAGAGAAATTTAATCTTACTGCCGCAGCTTATAATTTGTTTTGGATTGATCGGGCCACCTTTCATGTATCGAGCAAGGTAGAGCACAACGCCTTTTCCATGGGTGTATTTCTCCTGTATACGAACACTCCATTGTTTTTTATATAACTGGTTTATACATCTTAAAATACTATTTTGACTCGACCCCTTAGGCAACCTTAAGTCGTTATTCTTTAATGCTGTTTTTAAATAAGATTGCAGTTTGCCTCTATAGAGCGCTTTGACCACACGAATGGGGAGCAGGTAGTCACCCTCCAACTCTTTCCATTCATTTGTTTTTGTTATGCCACCAGCAGTAACCAGGCAATGAACATGGGGGTGGTAGTTAAGTTGTCGCCCCCAGGTATGAAGCGTCATGAGTATACCGGGGGTGGCTCCCAGGTATTTTTTATCTTCTAATAACTCAATCAACGTATCACGACTGGCTTTGAAGATGGCTTTTGTAAACCACTTTCGGTTGTATTGCCACAGGTCTAAATATTCGTGTGGTAGGGTAAAGACGACATGATAATGTGCGCAGTTTAGTAAGCGCTTTTTCTGTGCCTCTACCCAGTTATGCCGTGCCTTGTCTGCACAGATCGGGCAGCTGCGATGTTTGCAGGAGTGGGTTTGTATTTTCTCTTCATGCCCTTCTGGGCAGACCAAGTAATTGTAGCCCTGTTCAGGTGTCCTGCACAGCATGATGGCTTCTGCTGCTTTGATGTCTTTTAACGGTAACTTTTTATTTTTTATGCGTGAGAAGTAACTACGAAAGATATTCTGCACGATCCTTTTGTTTGTCTTTTTCATTGCAACCCCTTCCTTAGGATTAATGGTTTTTATTCCTTACGCGATAGCGTATTTGTCCAACAGTATATTAGACAGAATGTCCAAATATAGCCATTATGCCTATACCTAGCCACAGATGTCCATATATAGGAACAATGTCCAAACCTAGACATCCGCAACCACCCTTCTCTTCACTATCCGCTTCTTCAAACCTAACTTTTTAGCCTTGTCATAGGAAATCTGCCAGACCTTCTCCTCTGGCAACCATCTAGCACCGTTTTCCATCGCTTGTTTTCTGAGTTCTTTTTCACCATAGTTTATTTTTACCCAGACGATGACACGGCTCTTCTGGTTTATATCCGGCTTTTCATCAACGATAAGTTCTACCGTGGTATACCTTTTCTGCTGCTGTTTATCTATCCGGTATCTCACACAGACCAGTTTGCTTCCATACATATTCAGCAAACGCCTGGTACCCATGTCACCCGGTTGCAATGTTTTTCTAACTTCCATTTTCACTATCATCCCTGTCGAAAAATTTAATCTCAAAAAAAAGACGCTCAATAGTAAGCGTCTTTTTTATTTAGTGTACAAACTTAATGTGGCTCCTAAAACGGAATATCATCATCGAACCCGTCATCTGCCATCGCAGGAGCTGGTTTAGCTGCCTGTTGTTGTGCGGGTGCCGCCTGTTGTGCCGGTGCAAAACCACCCTCTCCGCCTCGGCTGTCCAGCATCTGCATGGTACCACCGATGTCTACTACGACTTCTGTGGTGTAACGGTCCTGACCGTCCTGACCTTGCCATTTACGGGTTTGCAGTTTGCCTTCGATATAGACTTTCGAGCCTTTTTTCAGGTACTGGCCCACGATCTCTGCCAGCTTGCCGAAGAATACGACACGGTGCCATTCGGTTTTTTCTTTTTTCTCACCACTGCTCTTGTCGTTCCAGGTCTCTGAGGTAGCCAATGTGATATTTGCTACTGCATTGCCGTTCGGCATGTATTTGACTTCCGGGTCTTTACCCAGGTTGCCGAGTAAAATTACTTTGTTTACGCCACGTTGTGCCATTATTTTTTCACCTTATATTATATTGATCGTCGTATTAGTCTTTAATTATGCTTTAATCGAGCAGCCTGCCTCGGCTGGTTTAGCGTGGGCCAGGTGCTCAATTCGAACCCGCTAACGATAACAACTTTTCTTCATCAAGGATATGTTTTTTCACTTTTAAATAGGCGACCTGACCAGACTCGTTCTCATCTTCGATCAGACTGGCTTCGACCACGCCTTCGACCGCCAGCAACTGCTCGATGCTGACATCACTTACATTCAACAGATAGGTGCTCAGATATGCCGGTTTTTTCATGGTGAGCGCCAGCAGTAGCCAGAAGCACAGTGCCACCAGTGCCGTGGCATAGACCCCCGGGATACCCCAGGTCTGATGTGCATAACCGCCGACTGTACCACCAGCGAAAGCACCGAAGAACTGGCTGCTGGAATACATACCCATGGCGGTGCCTTTCTGGGTGGCGGGTGCGGTCTTGGCGATGAGTGAGGGCAGCGAGGCTTCCAGCAGGTTGAAGCCGGTAAAAAAGAGGATCAGCGCTGCCACCACTACCCACAGGGTCTGGCTCGATAGAAACAGCAGGGTGGCGAAGATGAGGGCAACGATGGCGATGTTGAACACGGCTTTCATCGCCTGTTTGCTCTCAGCGATGATGATGAACGGCACCATGATGATCAGTGACAGAACAAACACCGGCAGGTAGATCTGCCAGTGCTTGTCCACATCCAGCCCCATGACGTTATGCAGTTCCAGCGGCAATACAAGGAACACACACATCAGCACGAAATGCAGGGTGAAGATGCCCGCATCGAGACGTAGCAGTTGGGTATTGCTCAGCACTGCACGCAGCGACTGCCCTTCGACTTCGGTATCACGGTGAAAATGGCTTTTGATCGGGTCTGGCACCAGCAGGTACAGGATGGCGATACCGATCAGGGCGAGGCCGGCGGTACTGTAGAAGATACCGCTGATGCCGATCCAGTCATTGACCAGCGGTCCCAGGACCATGGACAGGGCAAACGAGGCACCGATGCTGGCTCCGATCATGGCCATCATCTTGGTGCGGTGCTCTTCACGCGACAGGTCGGCCGCCAGCGCCATCAGCGCGGCAGCGATCGCCCCTGCCCCCTGGATGGCGCGACCGACGATGATGCCTTCGATGCTATGCGCGCTACCAGCGATCAGCGAACCGGCGGCAAACAACAGCAGGCCGATGAGGATAACCGGCTTACGACCGATGCGGTCGGACCACATACCGAATGGGATCTGCAGCAACGCCTGTGTCAGCCCGTAGATACCCAGCGCCAGCCCCATGAGGAAGGGCGTTGCCCCCGGCAGGTGCTCTGCGTACAGGGCAAAGACCGGCAGGATCATGAACAGCCCGAGCATGCGGAAGGCGTAGATCATCGCCAGTGAAACGGCGGCGCGGCGTTCCTGTGCAGCGAGATTATCTGTGGCGGGTTGCTTCATCCGGTGGAAATATTCACTCTGTATTAAAAAATAAGTGGATCGGCTATTGCCGAAAATGCTAAAAGTTGGCATTCTAGCAGATTGCTTAATTTACGCCGATTCTATTTATGGATACCATTCAGATTCGTGGGGCACGCACCCATAATCTCAAAAATATCGACCTTGATATACCACGCGACAAGTTGATCGTCATCACCGGTCTATCCGGTTCGGGCAAGTCTTCGCTGGCATTTGACACCATTTTTGCCGAGGGTCAGCGCCGCTATGTGCAGTCTTTATCGACCTATGCACGGCAGTTCCTGTCGATGATGGAAAAACCGGACGTGGACACCATCGAAGGGCTGTCACCGGCTATCTCTATCGAACAGAAGACCACCTCACATAACCCGCGTTCGACGGTCGGCACCATTACCGAGATCTACGATTATCTGCGCCTGCTGTTCGCTCGTGCCGGCACCCCGCGCTGCCCGCAGCACGATACCGAGTTACAGGCACAGACCATCAGCCAGATGGTCGATCAGGTGCTGGCTTTACCTGAGGGCAGCAAGCTGATGCTGCTGGCACCGGTGATCCGCGACCGCAAGGGTGAACATCTGAATCTGTTCGGTGATTTTAAACAGCAGGGATTTATCCGGGTGCGCGTCGATGGCATCGTTTATGAACTGGATGCGGTACCCGAACTGGATGCCAAAAAGAAACACAGCATCGAGGTCGTGGTCGATCGATTCAAAGTACGAGAAGACATCAAAACCCGGCTGGCTGAATCTTTCGAAACCGCCCTGCTGCTGGCGAATGATA
>DROB01000120.1 GCA_011321985.1 Gammaproteobacteria bacterium
CCTGCAAAAAAACCACGAATCCCGGGCACAAAAAAACCCGAGCCAGTCGGGTTTTTTTGTGGGTAAGCGATACCATTACTTACTGGCGATATCCTCAAGCTGTTTCGCTTTGATGATCTGCCCATTAAGGCCAGACTCTTTGCCATTTTTACCGTACGCCACTGACATCAATGTACTGTAATACGTCACCGGAATATTAAACTTGGTGCCGTACTGGGCATTGATCTTATCCTGATAAACTTCTACATTCATCTGGCAGACTGGGCAAGGTGTAACGATCATGTCAGCACCACCATCATAGGCGGCTTCGATGATGTCCTTGATCAGAGCCTGTGATTTTTCCGGCTCTGAGAATGCCAGCGCACCACCACAACATGAAACTTTCTTGTCGTAGTCTTCTACCGGCTCCGCACCCATGGTCTCGATGAACTTGTCCAGGTATTTAGGGTTCTCGAAAGATTCACCTTCGATACCGAAAGGACGGTTCGTCTGACAGCCCACGTAACCGGCAATCTTGATGCCATCCAGCGGTTTGGTCACATGTTTACCCATCTCTTCGTAACCGATATCTTCGATCAGCACTTCGACCATGTGACGGATCTTGTTCTTGTTTTCCAGCTTGAGCCCGGCTTCTGCCAGTGCCTGGTTGGTCTCATCCATCAGGCCAGCATCGTCATCCAGACGTTCCTGCGTTTCTTTCGTAGCCAGCCAGCATGCCGCACAGGTTGCGACGATGTCCTGACCGGCATTATGTTGCTCTGACAATGCGATGTTACGTGCTGACAATGCCAGACGCGGTAACTCGCCACCGCCACAGTAACCGATGGACGCTGAACAGCAGTTCCAGTCCGGGATCACGTTAAGTTTGATATCCAGCACATCACACATTGACTGTACTGATTTCAGGTAGTTTGAAGAAGACGCGCCTTCCTGCGACGAACAACCCGGGTAAAATGAATATTCTTTAGTAGACATAATTTTTTCCTGCCCCAAAATTAGTTAGAGCCATCAACACGAGCTGCTTCCAGCTCCTGCGCTTTTTTGATCATTGCCTGGAAACCTTTCTTGTCCTTGACGGTGTGACCACCGACCAGTTCTTTAAGGCTTAGTCGACCTGCTTTGAGCATTCCCAAACCGATGCCAGCCATACCGAGTGCAACTTTTATACCCTCGACCAGGCCGTTCATGAAATAGAGGTTCACGCCTAACCACAACTCGTTTACACGACCGTTCTTCGCCAGGTTGTCCCAGAATAACTGAGCGAACTGACGTGTAGGCTGGCCTTTTGGCTCGATACCAAGACGTGTCGCATAATGTGCCAGACCGTGCATGATGTGTGTGATAGGTAACTCACGAGGGCAACGCACGATGCAGTTATAACATGAGGTACACATCCACATAGACGTCGATTGCAGCACTTCATCACGCTTGCCGGCACGGATCATCATGAACAGTTCCTGTGGCGGATGGTCCCAGTGCGGACCCAATGGGCATGAGCCCGAGCACACACCACACTGCATACACATCTTCACCCAGTCGCCTTCTTCGACGTTGGCTTCAACTTCTTTCAGGAAGTTATTGCGGTATTTTTCAACCATGCCTGTATTTATGTCAGTCATAATAAACTCCTGTTAGAACTTGAATGGGCTCATGCCGATCTGTTCGATCGTATCAGCCATATCGTTAATTATTTTCGTTACTTTTTCTGACTCAGTAATCGAAATCTCATAGGTCTGTACGCGTTCTGGTTCAAGACTGAGTGACTCCAGTGTATCTGCCACTTTAGACATACGCTCCTGAGCCGTACCCGAACCTTTAACGAAGTGGCACTGGTAATCGTCACCAGAAGGACAACCCATCAGGATGACACCATCATAACCACTGTTCATCGAGTCGGTTATCCAGCTCAGACTGACAGAACCTAAACAACGCACCGGAATGATACGTGTGAATGCGCTGTATTCCATCTTGTTCTGCGCGGCCATATCCAGTGCCGGGTAAGCATCGTTCTCACAGGCCAGGACAAGAATACGTGGTTTTTCGTCGAATTCATCAGGAATATCAACCGCTTTCAGCTGTTGACCGACGGTATCGATCGAGTAGTTCTCGAACGAGATAACACGTACCGGACAGGCACCCATACAGGTACCACAACGACGACAACGTGATTCGTTGAATTGCGGGAAGCCTTTCTCATCTTCATCGATGGCACCGAACGGACACTCTACCGTACAACGTTTACACTGGGTACAGCCTTCCAGACGTGCCGTGGGGAAACTCAAATCGGCAACACGAGGATGCGCCGCTTTACCCAGACCTGCGTTCTCAGCTGCGGCAATCGCTTTCATCGCCGCACCCATAGCATCATCCATCGCCTGCTGCGTATCCATAGGACGACGCGTAGGACCTGCTGCATACATGCCTGTACGCTGTGTCTCATAAGGGAAACAGATGAAGTGTGAATCAGCAAAACCGTTAGCCATGTGCGGCATATCCTTACCCTGACGATAATCAAGGTTCAGGATGGAGTCGACAGAAACCTTGTATTCAGTACCTGCTTCTTTCGCTTCGTTTTCCGAGATAGTGATCTCAGCGCGAGTCGGCTCACCTGCGTTAGCAACCATACCGGTTGCTAATACCACCAGATCAACTTCATCTTCGACATCTTCATCAAGGATTAAATCTTTGAACTTAACGATCGGGTTCTTGCTGTGCACCACTTCCGATGCGATACCTTTAGTAAAGATAACGCCTTTTTTCTGACCGCTGCGGTAGAAGTTCTCACCACCCGCACCCGGGGTACGCAGGTCTGAGTACAGTACCGTGGTGTCGATATCAGGGTTCTGGTCTTTAAAGTACATCGCCTGCTTGATAGAAGCGCTGCAACAGTAACCGGAACAATGCTCCAGGTGACCTTCTTTCTTACTGCGCTGACCGGCACATTGAATAAACATGACGTTGGTCACTTCTTTACCGTCTGATGGACGCTTGATTGCACCGCCCGCACCTTCAGAAGCGGCCGCAATAGCTAATGCTTCCAGTTCTGCCTGAGTGATAACATCCTGGCTCTTGGTATAAGAGAACTCGGTCAACTGGTTGGCATCGTAAGGGGTGAAACCAGATGCCTGAACGATAGCGCCAAATGTTTTAGTCTCTGTGCTGCCGCTTTCAGTGCTGATGTCTGCTTCGAACCGACCCGGCGCACCTGCCGTTTTGGTCAATGTTGAATTCAGACAAACCGTAATATTGCTGTCGGCTTCGATCGCCGCGACCATCTCAGCCACACCGTTATCTTCCGGATCAGCGTAAGGGGCTTTTGTTGGAATTTTTTTATACAACTGAGCGGTTGCACCACCCAAAGCACCTGTTTTCTCAACGATGGTACAGGGATAACCGGCTTTAGAAGCTTCGATAGCCGCTGTCATACCAGAGATACCACCACCGGCGATCAGGATATTTTTGTTTACTTCTTGCTGGCCACTGGCATGTGGCGGTTTTGCATATTTCGCTTCAGCACAGGCCATGCGAATATAATCATCTGCCATTTCCTGTGTGGTTTCACGCTGGTCGTCCTCATCAGGACGAATCCAGATAACACCTTCACGCAAATTAGCACGTGTCATCGCAACATTTTCAAAACTGAATGCTTCTGCTTTCGCACGACGTGAACAGGCCGCGATCATCACACGGTTAACCCCTTCGTTGTCGATGTCATCCTGGATCATTTTTACACCTGCTTCTGAACACAGGAAATCGTGTTGCTGGCAGATTGCAGCTTTACCGTCACGGGTAGCCGTCATCTCCAGTTGCCCGGAATCCAGACGATCACCGATACCACAACCATTACAGATGTAAGCACCTATTTTCATTTCATCAGCCATTTCTTAGCCCTCCGCCTGTGCTACGCGATTAACAACCTGGATGGCTCTTAATGCAGATGCTGTTGCACTTTGTACTGCACGGTTAACGTCCAGTGCATCTGATGAACAACCCGCAGCGAATACACCGCCGTTCGCTTCATCCTGTTCGATGAAGCCTTCGTCGTTCACTTTTATCTCGATCGGGAATGTGTCTTTATTCACACTGGGTTCCATACCGACTGCCAGCACGACCAGGTCATGCTCATTTTCATAGCGGTTGTAACCTTCCGTATCCACACCTTTCAGTGTCGGATTACCGTTTTCTTTGTTCTCGACGATGTTCGCCACTTTCGACTTGATGAATGTGACATTCTTATCATCCTGAACTTTCTGGTAGAAATTATCGAAGCGGTCGATGGCACGGATATCGATGTAGTAGATAGAGACTTCCGCATCATCACCAAATTTCTCGGAGACATAGGTTGATTGCTTCAGTGAAGCCATGCAACAGATGCGTGAACAATGTTTCAGGTAGTTACGGTCTCGTGAACCGGCACACTGGATGAACGCGACATTCTTCGCTTCTTTGCCATCTGATGGACGAACCAGCTTGCCACCTGTCGGACCTTTGGGATCCATCAGGCGTTCGAACTCAACGCTGGTGATCACATTGTCGATACGGTCGTAACCGTATGGCTGGATTTTGGCGGCATCGAATGGACGCCAGCCTGTTGCCCAGACAACAGCACCAGCTTTAAGCTCTAATGTTTCTTCCTGCATATCCAGATCGATCGCATCGTACTTACAGGCATCTTTGGCTTTCTGCGCATCATCGGTACCGATCATACCCGGCTCTAGAACATAACGCTTTGGCATAGCCATATCGTGTGCCAGATAAGCCCCTTTATGTTTATCCATGTTGTAGTTATGCTCATTGTCGAACTGGGCTTCGACGGCATCCGCACAGGCACCACAGGCCGTACAGTTTGCATTGACATAACGTGGACTGATCTTCACCGAGGCAGTGTAATTGCCGGCCTCACCCTGCAGGTCAGTGACTTCCGCCATGGTAAGAACGGTGATGTTCTTGTTCGCCGCCATACGGCGCTGGTTGATCTCCAGACCACAGGTCGGGAAGCAAAGCTTGGGGAAGTATTTATATAATCTGGTTACGCGACCACCGACTGAGGGTGTCTTTTCGATAACAATAACCTGTTTGCCTACTTCGGCAGCTTCTAGAGCAGCAGTCATGCCACTAATGCCACCGCCGACAACCAGAATTGTCTGATTAGTTGCAACTATGTCCGACATCTTATTCCTCCGGAGGATTTGTGTCAGTTTGAAAGCCCAGAAAAATTAACTGTTAAATCAGCAAGTTATCTGGATAAATATTTTTTATCATAGCGTCGTAAAGCTAGCCCTGACG
>DROB01000121.1 GCA_011321985.1 Gammaproteobacteria bacterium
AGAAACAAACCAAGAATTATGGAGCTCAGTGCCATAATAGTTTTATTTTTATTCTGATAGTCTAACTATAGCTGTTTATGAGAGAATTATTCAAGTCGGGTTAACATCGATGGGGTTTATCAAACGATAGGAAACCATGTATTTGTCTTTGAAAACGAAACCAAAAGCTTATTCACCGCAGAGGCACAGTAGACAAAAGAAAACTCTGTATCTCTGTGGTGAATAAGTTTTTAGTCCGCTAAAGATGACTATCAGCCAGTAGCGGATCTTCCGGGTCGGTTGAAAATATATGATTTGTACGTTTAATTTAACCTCTGTTCGCGGAATAAATTCCGCTCCTACAGGTGAGGCGAACCTGTAGGAGCGGTTTGCAAACCGCGATGCCACACTTTTGATCTAAAGACTACTATCGACCATTAATGGACGTTTAAAAAAAGTCAAAAGCAAATTTACCGCAGAGGTACTCTGGCAAAGTAACAGCCCGTTCAGATTTGAACTAATACAATTTAGTATCTTGCTAATGTGTTGATCTAAATCGCTCATTCAGCCGTTCCCAGTCAAACCCTGTGCCCGGATCTTTTTTGCGTCCGGGGGATATATCGCAGTGACCCGTAATGTTGCCCGAGATCTCAGGGTAAGCCTGTTGCAAGGCTGATATGAGTTGCGCCAGCTGAGCGTATTGTGCCTCTTCAAAAGGATCGGTATCCGTGCCTTCCAGCTCTATACCGATGGAAAAGTCATTACAACGTTCGCGCCCCTGGAAACATGACTGGCCTGCGTGCCAGGCCCGTTCATGGAAAGGGACGAACTGTATGACCTCCCCGGTACGCTTGATCAGGATATGAGAGGAAACCTGCATGGTGTGTATTTCTTCAAAGTAGGGGTGTGCCTCTCTATCCAGTTTGTTCTGGAAGAACTGCTCGATCTCGTCGCTACCGTATTGCCCTGGTGGCAGGCTGATCGAGTGGATGACGATCAGATCAATAACTGTATTTTTCGGCCGGTTGTCTTTGTTGGGTGAGGGACATTGTGAGGCATTTTCCAGTAGCCCGGTCGATGTGTTTATCTTCATCTGATGATTATAGCTGCTGGTGGATACAGGTCAAAATTTGAAATATTTTTTCACCGCGCCGCATACACATCCTGTTCCGACATACCTGTAGAAAAAATTACCGGATAGCGGTCGTGCCTGAGATATCTAATGGCAGTCTATAATTTTTTAATAGATCAAGTCCGGTATCGATCGTAACATTACCTTTGAGCTGATAAGCCACTGGTGATTTATTAACCAGAGCAGTGTAAGCCGATCTGCCGGCACTGAGCAGGTTAAGTTTTACCGGTATCTCGACGAAGCCCTTGCCCTTTCCGGGGATGTTGCTGCTCCTGGTTACCTTTCCCTGCCCCCAGTTTTGCTGGTTAACCTCTAACTGGTAATTCAGTTTGCTTATGGTCAGGCCAAAATCATTCGGGTTATCGATCTCCACCAGTGTTACCAGCTCAGCCGAGGTGAAGCTGATGTTTTTGACTTTGACATCCTTTATCTTTATGTCGGGAATCCTGGGGACGGGTAGTTCTCCCTTCTTGCTGACCGGGATCGCGTAATTACCTATCACCGGCAGGTTCACATTTAATTGAGAGATCAGCTGGTAGCTGATCTTGTCCTTATTCCATAACTCGCCGGGCAATTTTTTAAGATCATCAAATTTCAGTGTAATGGGTAGCTGGACAGGGCTGGTAGAATTTGCTTTTACTTTTATGGCCTGCGCCGTGGTACCACTGACCAGCGATTTATCTTCTATTTTTAAATCATAATCCAGGCCGGCCAGTTTGAGCGAGACCGGATTTTTATTTTCGATGGCAAGATCAAAAACCAGATCGACCTGCTCGAAGTTAATGTTTGCCAGCCGCATGCTGGTGAACTTTGCTGTGGGTTTTGCTATATCGGCACGCCTGGCTAATTCTGCGCAGCTGATGAGGGACAGTGCGACGAGCAGGAGGAGTAATTTTTTGACTGAAGGCTTCATGTTTTTCGTATGATGGTTAAAGATATGTGGTGTATGTTAGCGGTGAACAGGGGTAATTTCCAGACATAAAATTATCACCGTTCAGGTGAAACAATCTGTTACGAAAAATATCAATCATTTATACCGATAAAAATCACTTTCGATAAAATAGTTTTTATATTGAACAAAAAACAAAAACTATCGCGTAGAATACCCGGCTTCGAGTTGGTTTCAGAAAGATGTCTTCACAGCCCCAAGCAACAAATAAACCCGGACTTAATCCACAGCAGAAGCAGGCCGCACGAACCATCAATGGTCCGATGTTGGTGCTGGCGGGTGCGGGTAGCGGTAAGACCCGTGTTATCACAGAAAAGATCGCCTACCTGATCGGTGAATGCGGGATCTCACCGTCGAGGATCGCAGCGGTAACGTTTACCAATAAATCTGCACAGGAGATGAAGAGCCGTGTCAAAAAACTGATAGGAGGTAAAGCCAGCCGTGGTCTGCGCGTATCTACCTTTCATCGTCTGGCACTAACCATCTTGCAGAAAGAATATGCAGCACTGGATTACAAATCGGGCTTTTCAGTATTTGCAACCGGTGATTGTATTACCGTGTTATCTGAATTGCTCAAGGTGACCGGCGAACGTGGGCTGGACGTGGCTGAATCGGCACACTGGCAGATATCACAGTGGAAGAATGATGGTGTCATGCCAGATCAGGCGATACTGGTGGCCGAAGATGACAGGCAGCTTGGTATCGCCAGATTATATGGCCAGTACCAACGACAGCTGCACGCCTATAATGCCTTCGATCTGGATGACCTTATCCTGCAGACTGCACACCTGTTCAGGACACACGATGATATCCTGCAGCGATGGCAGAACAAGATCCATTATCTGCTGGTCGATGAATATCAGGATACCAATGCCATGCAGTATGAGCTGGTTAAAATGCTGGCCGAGAGAAGGCAATGTCTGACCGCGGTCGGCGATGATGATCAGTCGATCTATGCCTGGCGTGGTGCGAAGCCGGAAAACCTGGTGCAGTTATCAAAAGACTTTCCGGATCTGAAGATCATCAAGCTGGAACAGAATTACCGTTCGACACGGCGTATCCTGAAACTGGCTAACGAGCTGATAAAAAATAATCCTCACGTCTATGAGAAAAAATTGTGGAGTGATCTTGGTATGGGAGAAGGTGTCCGCCTCATCCAGTGTAATAGCGAAGAAGACGAAGGTGAGCGTGTCTGCATGGAGTTGCAATCACACCGGATTCAGAACCTGACAAAGTTTAAAGATTACGCGATATTGTACCGTGGTAATTTTCAGGCACGTGTATTTGAGACCTATCTGCGTGGGATGCATATCCCATACGTCGTAAGCGGCGGCATCTCATTCTTCGAGCGCACCGAGATAAAAGATATCGTTGCATACCTGAGGTTGCTGGTTAACCCCGATGACGATGCCGCATTCCTGCGCGTTATCAATACCCCCAGACGCAGCATCGGTGCGGCCACATTAGAGAAACTGGGTAAGTACGCCACCAGACGTGGTGTCAGCATGTTAGCGGCCTGTGGTGAAGTCGGACTGGAAACAAGGATATCCAAAACGGCTTATAAGAATCTGACAGTATTTACCGACTGGTTATTGAGGCTGGCACATCGTGCAGAAGATGAAGCAGCAACAGAGATAACACGACAACTGCTGGATGATATTCACTATGAACACTGGTTGCACGAGCAGAGCAAGGACAGTGAAACAGCAGAGAGACGCTGGAAAAATGTCATCGAATTGATGGACTGGTTAGCCCGTCTGCAGAAAAAAGACTCGGACGCAAGTGTTGCGGAACTGATGGCACAGTTATCGTTGATGGATATATTGCAACGGAACCAGGATGAGACGGATCTGGATGCAGTGCAACTGATGACCTTGCACGCGGCAAAAGGCCTGGAATTCCCGCATGTGTTCCTGGTCGGCTTCGAAGAGGAACTTATCCCGCATGCGACCAGCATCCAGGAAGATAATATCGAAGAAGAGCGTCGTCTGGCTTATGTAGGTATCACCCGTGCAGAAAAGAGTCTGACCATGACCATGGCGAGAACGAGGAAACGTTATGGAGAAAAGATCATGTGTGAGCCCAGCCGTTTTCTCGAAGAGTTACCCGAAGACGAGATCGACTGGCTGGGGGGTAAAGCATCAAAAGAAAAGTCGACACAGAATAAAGGCAAGGCGCATCTGGATGGTTTAAAGGCACTGTTGGGTTAATCGGATGGGAAGATCGGGTAAAGTTAACAAAAGTTAACACTTCAGGGCTTAAATCAAGGGATTAGATCATGTTTAATGCTCGTCTGCTCTGAATCAAAAGTGTATAATCGCGCCACAGTGGCCTTTCCTGGAGATTACTCGGATTAAGTGAGTGCTCTGAAGAAGGATGTTACATTGACAATTTATAGATATTTATTCAAAAAATAGAGAGATAATTACATGAAAGTTAAAATCATAGGTACATTGGTAATGTGTGCTGCATCTATGCAGGTAATGGCAGATAATGCCCCTTATTGGTCTGGCAGCGACGGTAACTATGCTCGTGGCCGTGATGGTCACTGTGTTCGTACTATCACCTGGACTGCGAAAGATGCGATCGCAGGCTGTGAAGGTGGTAAAACTGCAGCTGCAAAACCAGCACCAGCTGCTAAACCGGAGCCAGTAGCTAAATCTGAGCCCGTAGCAAAACCTGAGCCTGTTGCCAAAGCGACATCAGCAGCACCTGAATACACTGATCTAAGCCTGGCATCAGGCGCGTCATTCAAGTTGGGTGGCAGTACACTGAGTGCTGATGGTAAAGCGGCAGTCGCTAATCTGATCTCTAAATTCGATGGTGAAACGATCGACTCTGTTGTCGTCGAAGGTTATACCGATGACCGGGGTGCAGCCTCATTTAACCAGCAGCTTTCTGAAAAACGTGCCAGTGCCGTCAAAGCCGAGCTTGTTAAAAATGGTGTAGATGCAGATAAGATCTCAACAGTAGGTTATGGCGAAGCGAATCCGGTAGCCAGTAACGGTACACGTGAAGGTCGCGCTCAAAACCGCCGTGTCGTGATCAAGGTTGATGGTAAACGACGTCAGCTATAAGCGATAAGATCGTTCCTGAAAAATGCCTTCCTTCTGGAAGGCATTTTTTATGCGTGGAATAATATTTCAGGATGGTGCAGGAACATTCCATCCACGGGAAGTGGTACGAACTCAACGGAGTGAGATGAGCAGGATGTTATGGCAGGTTATAGAGAACCGGAGATGGCAGAGTAAAAATCATCGGCAGGTAATATCAGCTGTTCCAGTGGTAAAGGTTTTCCGAACAGGAAGCCCTGAAATTTCTGGCACCCTCTGGATAGTAAAAAGTCCATTATCTGCTGAGACTCCACGCCTTCAGCGACGATGTCGATGCTCATGTTCCTGGCCATCGCGATGATGGTCTTTATGATAGCTGCATCGTTTGCATTATTGACGGACTCCAGGACGAAAGATTTGTCGATCTTCAGGATATTGATCGGGAGTTGTTTCAGGTAAGTCAGTGATGAGTAACCTGTGCCAAAGTCATCGATCGCAAAACTGATACCGATCGATTTTAATATCTTCATCTTCTCGATCGTCTCATCGATATCTTTTAATACCATACCCTCGGTTATTTCCAGCTGTACATTATCAGGATTTATCGTTGTTTCGGCGATGACCGTTTTTACTTTCTGGATAAAGAGAGGCTCACTGAACTGACGTGGGCTCACATTGATGCAGATCTTTATGTCATCGTTACCGCTTATTATTTCAGAAAATTGCTGGCATGCTGTTTTTAATACCCACTCACCGATAGGGACGATGAGCCCGCTTTTTTCTGCTATCTCGATGAACTCGTTCGGCAGGATCTGTCCTTTATCAGGATGGTTCCAGCGTAATAAAGCTTCATAGCCGATGATGTTTTTCTCATGGTCGACCTGAGGTTGATAATTTAATTCGAATTCATTATTCGCCAAGGCATGGTGCAGATCCTTTTCGATGGCCCGTCGATTATTGACCACCTGTTGCATTTCCGAGAAGAATAAACGCGCGGTATTACGTCCCGCTTCTTTCGCTTCATATAGCGCGACATCGGATTTCTGTATTATGTCATCCGAACTGGTTTCATCGAGCGGAAAAAGTGATATCCCTATGCTGACACTGGAATGTATGATGTGCCCGTCGATATCGAAGGCATCCTGAAATAACCGGAGTATCTCTGCCGAAAAATTTTCAGCATTGTCCGTCGCACTACTCAATTCATCTCCTGCTTCTGATATGAGAATGATAAACTCATCTCCACCGAGACGGGCGACGGTGTCTTCGTCCCTGACACGTTTTTTGATACGGTGCGCCACCTGTTTTAATAACTCATCTCCGATGGCATGGCCGAGAGAATCATTGATGGTCTTGAAGTGGTCGAGGTCCAGAAATAATACAGCACCGTAATGCTCGTGCCGGCTGGCGCGTTTCATCTCATGATTCAGACGTTCACTTAATAAACGACGGTTGGGTAGATCGGTCAGCATATCGTAGTGGGCCTGATAGTGGATCATTTTCTCATCGATCAGCCGTTGATGCCGTATCGTCATCGACTCCCTGATCGTCCGGTTCAGGTTCTTTGATGTGACTATCATCATCACCGTGAATAACAGGGCCATCACAGCCATGTAGGTGGTTATCACAGAGTCTTCGAGCAGGAAGCGCGTGGTCAGGGGAATCGTCGTAAGCAAGATGAAGGCAAAAGAGGAAGATTTCAGAGGAGATAATGTCGCTACTGCTCCTGCAGACATACCGGTGAGGACAAAGGCGACAAACACCTGATGTGCCAGGTCGTTCGTGGGGAATAACCATATGGCGGCACTGCCCCATAATGCGCCCGAAGCGATACTGGTGATGAATGTTATGGTGCACCAGTAATCCGGTATGGCTCGCTCCATACCAAGCTTTTTAAACTTTCTGGCGATTCCGATGCGGGCCAGTGAAAGGGAATTGGTCGCAAAAAACCACACTAATATGGTTTCATGTGAAATCACATTCCACTGGATGATGCTGAGGATGGTGCTATTGATCAGCACGGCGGTCAATGTGAGTGCCAGTGAGGAATAGACTGTGCGTATTAAGTCCGAGGAGATATCGGGAATACTGACAGTGTTGTCGCCATCCGCAGCAAGTTCCGATGCCGTAATGTTCGTTTGTGCTCCAATAGTATTCGGAATAGGGTTTATACTGGTCATTATCTGTAAGGTGTTGAAATTTCAACAAAATTTATTAGCAGGGAGTTAATATTCTTATAGATGATGATTGTGCATACGGCAATCGAATTCCACTGTTTGGATGAACAATCTGACCAGGTGTCGCGTTTTTCATCAGATCTACCGTGCATCGGCGCTGTCATGGTTGCCCCATAGCACATCCGGATTTTGATGCAGTACGTGCCCGATGCAGGACAGGATGCCTGAATACCACTGGCTGTCGGTATTATTTTTGGAGTCAGAGGTGATTTAAATGCCTTATTGGAGTTGCTCTAAACCACCGAAACATGCAATATATGTACTAATTAATCGTGTTTTTTGGGTCACCCATGAAAAATGACATTATTGCCAAGAAGGGACGCGCCGTTTTGAGAGGGAAGACCAGTTCTGTAGAGAGTGAAGGTCAGTTTGTTTCCAAGCTGCGAAACGCTATCAACGGTGATGAACTGAGCCTGCATTATCAACCGCGTTTTGATATCGTGCAGGGTAAAGCCGATGTTCTTGAAGCACTCGTACGCTGGTATGAGCCGGGGGTAGGCCTGTTTCACCCGGAAGTATTTATCGGCCCGGCAGAAGAGAATGGTCTGATCTTTTCGCTGGATCTGTGGGTCTTTGAACAATGTTGTAAAGACATGAAACAGCTGCAGGCAACGGTTAACCCGAATGTGAAAATTGCAGTTAATATTTCGATCCTGACCTGCGAAAGTATCTATTATGCCCAGAAGATCATCGAGATCAGCGAGAGGCACGGGGTCTCCCTGCTCGACTTCGAGTTTGAGATAACGGAGACCAGTCAGATACGTGATATCCGGAAAGTCATCGCCTTTTGTGACACCTTGAAAAGTTATGGTGCAACATTCTGCCTGGATGATTTCGGGACCGGGCAGTCAGCACTGGTGAACCTGCAGATGTTGCCGGTCAGTACGGTAAAGATCAATCAATGTTTTGTTCAGGGTATCGGACAGTCAGATCGCAGTGAGAGTATCATCTGTGGTCTGATCAGGCTGGTAAAAGAACTGGGTATGCAGACGGTCGCCGAAGGTATCGAAACGAACGAGCAATACTGGTTCATGCGTGAGGCAGGTTGCGATCAACTGCAAGGTTTTCTACTGGGCAGACCATTACGATTTATGCAGCTAAAAACGCAGTCACTAAAAGAACCTGTTATCAAAAACGGGTAGGGCGTTTCTCTCGGGTATTTTCTCTGTCGTCCAGCTACTCCAGTTCACGCTGATCCGTTCAGCGGTTTCACCGTCAGCTGTTATGGTCACAGTTACCGGGCAGTGACACATCGATGGTCTTCTCTGCCAGAGCTTTCCAGAAATAGACTTCCGTCGTGGCAGGGTCGCACGACTGACAGCTGGTTCCACAGGATGCGGTTGCTGAGCGTCTCTCTACTTTCCCTTTTTTTATCCACACATCGAGCATACCGCGAACCGCATCTGCATCGGTATCGAAATGCAGGGCAATATCACTGAGTGTGCATTGGCCTCGTTGTTTGAGGTAATCACGTATTTGAGACAGAATCATATCAGTCGCCCGGTCATGCACCCATCTCTGATGCGTTAATATCACGGTTGATGCCTTTATGCGCCCATTGTCGCAGTCCATAGATAAGGCCGATCAGCAGTATGATTATGACACCTAACCATGATGCAGAAAACAGTGGATGTTGTGCATAGGTGCTGATCTGGTAATAGCTGGTGGCCGTGATGTAAGCGATCGATGTCGTCCAGGCTGCGACGAACATGGCCCACCGTGTTCCCGCTTCACGGCGGATAGCACCGATGGTTGCGACACAGGGAAAATACAGTAAGACAAACAGCAGATAGGCGAATGCTCCGGCCTGACCATCGAAGCGTTTTATCATGGCACCGAAAGTGGCATTATTGACTGCCTGATTAGCTGCTGCGGCTTCGATCGAATCGATATCACCGACATCCAGTTGCAGGGGGTCAGTGAAGGCCTCACTGATGGCGGCAAGGTTTTCAGGCACGGTGGCGACAGCATCATCGATAGCCTGCCAGAAGTCATAAGCGGCTTCTGTTTCTACGTGACCTGCATCCTGCCTCGCCAGTTGCGTATAGAGTGTATCGAGTGTGCCGACGACGACTTCTTTTGCCAGCACGCCAGAGATAATGCCGAGCACGGCTGGCCAGTTATCCTCTTCGATGCCCATGGGGGCGAATACCGGTGTTGCGGTTTTACTGATGAGCGAGAGTACCGAGTCATTGGCATTTTCATCGGCGATGGAACCATCCGTGCCGATGGAATTGAGGACGTTGATGACCAGTACCATCACTACGATAACCTGACCGGCATCTTTGATGAACAGGCGGACACGGTCCCAGGTACGCAGCATGATGCCTTTTAACGTCGGCATATGGTAAGGCGGTAATTCCATCATGAAACCACTGCTCTCACCTGACAATATCGTGCGTTTCATCAGCATGCCTGTAAGTACCGCGACGGTGATGCCGATGAGATACAACAGGAACACCAGATTCTGTCCATTGCTCGGGAAGAAGGCGGCGACGAATAAGGCGTATACCGGCAGGCGCGCGCCGCAGGACATGAACGGGTTCATCAGGATGGTGAGTTTACGTTCACGTTCGTTTTCCAGCGTACGTGTCGCCATTATCGCAGGTACATTGCAACCGAAGCCGACGATCAAAGGCACAAAGGCTTTTCCGGGCAGGCCGATACTACGCATAAAGCGATCCATGACAAAGGCTGCGCGAGCCATATAACCACTGTCTTCGACGGCAGACAGGAACAGATACAGGGCGGTAATGATGGGGATGAATGTCGCCACTATCTGTATCCCGCCACCGAGGCCGTTGGCGAGGATGATGCGTAAAAAATCCGGTAAGCCGATACCGGTCAGGATCTCAGAGAGGCCGTCGACAAAGATAGCCCCGGCGATGCCATCGAAAAAATCGACGAAGGCACCACCGAAGTTGATGGTGAACATGAACATCAGGTACATCACCAGCAGGAAAAACGGCACACCAAAAATCTTGCTCAGTACGAAGTTGTCGATCTTGTCTGTGATGGTCTTGCCGATCTTGCCTTTTTCATTGATCACGGATTGCGCCAGTGCGTGGGCGTGATTGAAGCGGCTGTCAGCGATATGGATATCGGCTTCTTCGCCGGCGCGCTCTTCGATGGTATCTTTCCACTTCGTTACTTCATCGAGTACCGAAGCGCCACATTGTTCTTTTGCATTGTCGTCGCTTTCCAGTAGTTTAAGTGCCAGCCAGTGCAGGTTGTCTTTCGCTGCGATACTGCATTTTTCCAGACGCGGGATAAGATCAGTAATGGCCTGTTCGACCACCTCATCGTGCGCCAGGCGGAAGCCACCACTGTGTGCTCCCGAGGTGATGTCGAGGATCTCCTGTTTTAGTTCATCCATGCCTTCACCGGTAATGGCCACCACCGGCACCACCGGACAGCCCAGCTCCTGTGACAGTTTTTTCATGTCGATATCGATGCCGCGTTTGCGGGCGACATCCATCATGTTTAATACCAGCACGATGGGTACATTCATCTCGAGTAACTGTGCGGTGAGATAGAGGTTACGTTCCAGGTTAGCCGCATCGACCACATTGATGATCAGGTTGGCTTCACGCGTTAATAGATAATCGCGGGTAACCTCTTCATCGATGGAACTGGCATCCAGCGAATAGATACCGGGCAGGTCAAAAACGGTTACCGTATGGTTCTGCAGGTCGAAAAAGCCCTGTTTACGATCGACCGTGACACCCGGCCAGTTACCGGTTTTCTGGCGGATACCGGTAAAGGTATTGAACAGTGCCGATTTTCCACAGTTGGGGTTGCCTGCTATGGCTATCGTGAGTGAACTGAGGTCAGATCTGTCTTTTCCTTTAGAGCCCGGTTTGTTAGAGTCGTCACAGCAGCCCATCATCAATCTTCCAGTGGTTCAACCAATAGTTTTTCTGCCATACCCGGTCCCAGGGCCACGCGAGTTCCTTTGTTCTGTATGACGACGCTTTTACCACGATGATTGAGCATATTAACAACAGTGCCGACACGCAGGCCAAGCGAAAGCATACGTCTGACCATCTGTTTGCCACCTTCGATCGAAGAGATACGTGCACGATGGCCCTTCTGTAGTTTCAGCAGGCTGGTTGTGGTTGCAGGATCGGACATGACGGATAAGCGATAACTAAATTATTCAGTTGTATGTTTATATCGATAAAGAGAATCGTTCTCATTCTTAATTGCGTTTATGATAATCCTATAGCAAAAAGAATGCAAGAAGCCCAAAGAGGGTATATAACGAAACCCTTCTGAGACAGGGTGGACTGGTTCTAATATCTTGTTTTAATTGCATTAATCTTTGTCGCGTTACGGCAAAAATCGCCTGACACAACCTACTCCTGTAATGTCGTTAACAAATCTGTGCTTTTCTCTGCGTCTCTGCGGTTAACCGCTTTTAATCTTTCAACGTCAGCTTTGTGTCGACTAGAGCCATCGATGGCCGATGAAATTAAATAAAGCCAGAAGCCACTGAACATTATGCGATATAGTTGGTCTTTGATCGTTCTGTTTACCACGATTCAGGGATAGGCCGGATGCAGGGTGATGGCAAACCGATAAAAAACATGAATACACATAAAGGTTACTCACTGCTGGAAGAACGAATTAATATTTCTTCGCATGTGATCGGTCTGTTGTTGAGCATCGTGGCGCTGGTGTTTCTGGTCATACGCGCGACAGCCAGTGGTGAGCTGGTGAACATCATTAGTTTTACGGTGTTCGGTATGAGCTTGATCGCCCTGTACGCTGCCTCGACCATCTACCATAGTGCTCCTGTGAGCGAACGCAGAAACCGGTTGCGAATAGTCGATCATGCGGCTATCTACGTCCTTATCGCAGGCTCCTACACCCCTTTTACATTGATAACATTAGAGGGTTTGACAGGATGGCTGTTGTTCGGTATTGCCTGGGGTATGGCTCTGACAGGGATCATATTAAAGATATTTTTTACCGGAAGATATGACCTGATCTCGACCCTCATGTATGTATTCATGGGCTGGATCATCATTTTTGCGATAAATCCATTGATGGAAAACTTATCTCCCGACGGTCTGTCCTGGCTCGTTGCGGGGGGCGTTGCTTATACTGTCGGTGCTATTTTATACGGTATCGATAAGATGAAATTTAACCATGCTATCTTCCATGTATTCGTATTACTGGGGAGTTTCTGCCATTTCATGGCGGTGTACTTTTATGTTTTGCCTGCTGAATAAGTTAATACCCGGTCATCGGCTTGCGGTATCTGTTTTTGCCTTCATTCCGGCGTTGCTATACGCCAGCGAATTGAAGCCGTTTACGAGTGATGGATGCAGTGCCTTTCCTGATGGTACACTGGCACAGAGGCAACTATGGTTAGATTGCTGTACCGAGCATGATCGTGCTTACTGGAAAGGGGGAACCTACGAAGAGAGGCTGGATGCGGACAGGCAGTTGAGGGCATGTGTGGCCAGGGTAGGTGAACCTGAAGTCGCACTATTGATGCTGGCAGGGGTCAGGGTTGGTGGTACACCGTATCTCCCTACGGCATTTCGATGGGGTTATGGCTGGTCATATCCTCGTTTTTATGGCCCCCTTGATCAGGAAGAATTAAGCATGGTAAAAAAGCTATCAAAATAACGTGAGGATTATAAGAATATGTTGATGCACATGTTGAAAGCAGGCAATGTTTTTATTGCGGGTATCTTCCTTCTCTTTATCACAGGCTCAGCACTGGCGAATGAGGTAGAGATCATTGGTGTTGATCTTGATAAAACAGCGGATGATAAATGGTCGGTTAACGTAACCCTGCAACATACGGATACTGGCTGGGATCACTATGCAGACAACTGGCGGGTCGTCGATGAAAAAGGCAAGGTGCTGGGAGATCGTGTGTTACACCATCCGCATGTGGGTGAGCAGCCTTTTACCCGTGGGTTAAGCGCAGTGACTATTCCCGCGGATAACCACATCGTTTATATCGAGGCGCATGACAAAGTACATGGCTGGTCACCCGTCCGCCTGAGAGTCGATATGGCGAAGGCTGTCGATGGAAAGTTACGTATCCGGCCCTGAGGGAATATACCTGAATCGTCGTCATGCGATCTTAAGGGCGCAGTCAATCAATAGAGCTACCCTTAACAGAGGTACCGTTAGAATTGATAGGGTTTATTAATACCGAATTTTCTGCGCAGGTCTCTTAATATCAGGTATGTCCATGGCCACAACAGGGTGCTGGTGAGGGTGGGCATGAAGTATAAGCCGCTGTCGGGTGCACGGCCCAGCATACCATCGACCCACAGGATGAGTAGTTGTTTCAATAACAGCAGGAAAAAGATAACGATGGCCTGTTGCAATAGTGAAGCAACACGTAAACGCTGATGCTGCACGTGGATAACATAGATGACCAGTACCAGCCCCACTGCATGTTGCCCCATCAATGTGCCGTAACTCACGTCCAGCAATAACCCGGCGATCCATGCCATGGTGACACCCACCTTTGAAGGTAATGCCATAGCCCAGTAGATTAATACCAGCGTAACCCAGTCGGGGCGGAACTCGGCCGCCCACTCGGGTAATGGCATGATGGCGAGCATGAAGGCGGCGATGACGGTGAAGATACCGATGCGAAGTGTTTTATTCATCGCTATCACTCTGTACCGGGGCTTTTTTATCGTCGCCTGTTGTCGTTTTTAACTTTTTGTTATCCGTGCTCTTTTTATCCGGTTCAGAAGTATTCTGTTTCGACTTTTTCTCAGGATTATTTCGCCAGACCAGCAGGACTTCCCGGGTTTTATCCAGCTGGGCGAGGGGCTCTGCTTCGACATGCGCAAAAGGCTCACCGGCAGGGCGTTCGACTTTTGTGATACGAGCTACGGGGTAATTGGGAGGGAAAACGCCGCCGAGGCCTGAGGTGATCAAGGTATCACCCACCCTGATATCCACATTGTGTGTCAGGTGGCGCAGGTCGAGCTGACTGATCTTGCCGGTGCCGAAGGCGTTGGCACGTAATCCGGTGCGGTCTATCTGGACAGGCAGGGCATGGCTGGCATCGGTGATCAGCATCGCCGTCGAGGATAATGGGCCAACATGGATGACCTGCCCCATGATGCCCTGTGCGTCGATGATGGGCTGGCCCTGATAAACCTCGTTGTTGCTGCCCTTGTTTAGCAGGATCAACTGCCGGAAAGGATCGACATCGACATTGATGATCTCTGCGATGAGTAGGCGCTCGGTAATCTTTGGTGTCGCGCTCAGCAGCTTACGCAGACGAGCATTTTCTTTTTCTATGATATCCAGTTTTTGCAGTTGTACCCGATTTTCCAGGTGGCGGGCTTCGAATTCACGGTTTTTTTCCAGCAGGGCTTCCTGGGAACTGAAGACTTCCTCTGACCAGTAATAGAGTCGGATGGGCAGGTCGATAGTGTATTGTAGAGGGTATATAACGCTGGAGAGTGCGCTGCGCGCCAGTTCCAGCGAGTGCCATCGGTGGTCTGCTGTCATCAGCGCGATGGAGGCGATAAGCAGCACCACCATGCGGAAGGTCGCTGAAGGGCCACGTGAGAAGAGCGGTTGCATGTCCTATTTATCCGAACAGTAGGTGATGGTAGCGAGGTACCGGGTGAAGGGTGCGAGCAGGAGTGCGCTATTATCACCACTCATAATAATTATTCGACGGCGAGGAAGTCGCCTCCGTGCTGATCGATTAATTCGAGCACACGACCACCACCGCGTGCGACGCAGGTGAGAGGGTCTTCAGCCATGACCACAGGCAGACCGGTTTCTTCCATGATCAGGCGGTCGAGATCACGTAATAATGAGCCACCACCCGTCAGGACGATACCACGTTCAGCTACATCGGCACCCAGTTCGGGTGGTGTCTGCTCCAGCGCGGTTTTGACAGCACTGACGATGCCGTGCAGGGGTTCCTGCAGGGCCTCGAGGATCTCATTACTGTTGAGAGAGAAACTGCGTGGGATACCTTCGGATAGATTACGACCCTTGACTTCGATCTCCAGTAAATCTTTACCGGGATAGGCAGTGCCGATCTCATGTTTTATTCTTTCTGCGGTGGCTTCACCGATCAAGATACCGTAGTTGCGGCGAACATAGTTGGTGATGGCTTCATCAAATTTATCACCACCGACACGTACCGAAGCGGAATACACGATACCGTTTAGCGAGATGACTGCCACTTCTGATGTACCACCACCGATATCCAGTACCATAGAGCCACGAGGTTCATCGACCGGCATACCGGCACCGATAGCGGCAGCCATCGGTTCATCGATCAAAAATACCTTCCGGGCACCGGCACCTGCGGCAGATTCACGGATCGCACGGCGTTCCACCTGGGTAGCACCACAGGGAACGCAGATCAGTACGCGCGGGCTGGGACGTAATACCTTGCTCTCGTGTACGGAACGGATGAAATGCTGTAGCATCTTTTCGGTGATATTGAAATCAGCGATCACACCATCACGCATCGGGCGGATGGCGGTAATGTTCTGCGGGGTACGACCCAGCATACCCTTGGCATCTTTACCAAATGCTTCGATGGTCTTGGGTCCTCCGGGTCCACGGTCCTGGCGGATAGCGACAACAGAAGGTTCATCGAGAACGATGCCTCGACCGCGAGCGTATATCAATGTATTGGCAGTACCAAGATCGATTGATAAATCGTTGGAAAACATTCCCCGGAAACGATTCAAAAACATGTGATTGTAGACCTTTTAATGTGTTCTTTAAGATGCTTTCATAGAAATCTACCGGACCTTAATGTCGGGTATGGAAATCTGTGATCTGAGAGCCCTTGTTTATTGTTGGTTTATTATTGTTTACTGATAATAGATTTTTTTAGCAGAATTACCACGATTATCGGCTTAATTGACCGTGTCAGCTGGCGCGTACTGTAGCAATCAGGCTGCATTTGGGCAAGGTTTATTGTCTTTAGTTGCTGCAGATATACCAATTATTAGTAAAAAAGAGTGAAATCTACACTATCCGGCCTTTTATGGAGGGTTTGAGTAGAGCAATTGGTCAGAATGTGCTATTTTTCCGCCTCGATTTATCGGTTATACCGCCGGCTTTACCGGTGTTCAATTACGGGAGTAATCCATGTCGATCGATGTTGATGAAGTTAAAAAAATAGCCCGGCTGGCCTGTTTGAATATTGATGAGACAGACATGCCGTCATATGCGACTAATCTGTCCAATATCCTGGATCTGGTGGCACAGATGAACGCGGTCGATACCACCGGCGTAACACCGATGTCGCATCCTTTCGATGCCGTGCAGCGACTACGTGAGGATGAGGTCACCGATTTTGATCGTCGTGAAGATTTTCAGGCGATCGCCCCCATGACCGAAGACGGCCTGTACCTTGTTCCCAAGGTACTCGACTGACTACAGCTGTAACTTTAACGATTAGCCATTGCTATTGAGCCAAGTCTTATGAGTATGTACCACACAAAAACCGTGACTGAACTTTCCGCCATGTTGCAGGCGGGCGAAGTCAGCAGTGTCGAACTAACCCGGTATTTTCTCGATCGCATAAAGAATAGCGACGATAAATTAAACAGTTTTATCACTGTCTGTGAAGAGCAGGCGCTGGCACAGGCAAGAGAGTCGGATGAAAAATTAAAAGCCGGTAACGCTCCTGCCCTGACCGGTGTTCCTGTAGCTCATAAAGATATTTTTTGTACCGATGGTGTGAAGACCAGTTGCGGTTCGAAGATGCTGGATAATTTTATCTCGCCGTATGATGCAACCGTGATAACGAATATGCGCAAAGCCGGTGTCGTCATGCTGGGTAAGACCAATATGGATGAATTTGCGATGGGCTCATCGAACGAGACCAGCTATTACGGTGCAGTCAAAAACCCCTGGAATCTGAAAGCGGTACCGGGTGGTTCCTCGGGCGGTTCAGCCTCTGCTGTTGCAGCACGGTTAGCTCCCGCATCGACCGGCACCGATACCGGTGGCTCTATCCGGCAACCCGCGGCATTCTGTGGCATTACCGGATTAAAACCGACTTACGGGCGTGTATCACGATTTGGCATGATCGCTTTTGCTTCAAGCCTGGATCAGGCCGGGCCGATGGGGCAGAGTGCCAGCGACTGTGCGCTATTATTAAATGCCATGGCCGGGTTCGATGAAAAAGACTCTACCAGTATCGAAAAATCGGTACCGGATTATTCCGCCGATCTGGATGAACCATTGGCAGGTTTAAAAATTGGTCTGCCCAAAGAATACTTCGATCATAAAGAAGGTGGTATGAACGCAGATGTCGAAGCTACTGTTAAAACCGCGCTGGAACAATATAAATCGATGGGTGCGGAGTTGATCGAGATCGAGTTGCCTAACAGTAATCTGTCTGTCCCGGTCTATTATGTGGTTGCACCGGCAGAGTGTTCTGCAAACTTGTCGCGTTTCGACGGTGTGCGTTATGGTTATCGTTGTGAAGACCCGAAAGATCTGAACGATCTGTATACACGTTCACGTGGTGAAGGGTTTGGTGCCGAAGTCCAGCGTCGTATCATGGTGGGGGCGTATGCACTGTCATCCGGTTATTACGATGCGTATTACCTGAAAGCGCAGCAACTGCGCCACCTGATCAGCGATGATTTCAAAAAAGCGTATGAGAAAGTGGATGTCATCATGGCCCCGGTGACTCCGGAGACCGCGTTTAATATCGGTGAGAAAACCGACGATCCTATCTCGATGTATCTATCAGATATTTTCACCATCGCGGTTAACCTCGCGGGTATTCCTGCCATGTCTATCCCCGTGGGTTTCGTAGAAGGTATGCCTGTGGGTATGCAGATAATGGGCAATTATTTCGAAGAAGCTAAATTACTCAATGTAGCACATCAGTATCAACAGCAGACCGACTGGCACAAACAGATGCCTGAGGAGTTCAAGTAATGTCTAGCGCGATGAATTCTGAGTGGGGGAAATGGGAGGTCGTCATCGGTCTGGAGATACATGCCCAGCTGGCCACCCGATCAAAAATATTCTCGGGCGCGAGTACCGCTTACGGTGCTGAGCCAAATACACAGACCAGTGTCGTCGATATCGCCCTGCCTGGTGTGTTACCTGTTTTGAATAAGGAAGCGGTGCACATGGCGGTAAAGTTTGGCATGGCGATCGATGCTGAAGTGGCAGACCGCTCGGTGTTCGCGCGCAAGAACTATTTTTACCCTGATCTTCCCAAGGGCTATCAGATCTCGCAGTTTGATCTGCCGATCGTCGGTCTGGGGTCTATCGATATCGAGCTGGAAAATGGCGATAAAAAGACCATCGGTGTCACCCGTGCGCATCTGGAGGAAGATGCCGGTAAGTCACTACATGAAGATTATGCGGGCATGACAGGTATCGATCTGAACCGTGCAGGCACCCCGTTACTGGAGATCGTCTCCGAGCCGGATATGCGCAGTGCCAAAGAAGCCGTCGCCTACATGAAAAAAATCCATACCCTGGTACAGTACATCGGTATCTGTGATGGCAATATGCAGGAAGGTTCTTTCCGTTGTGATGCTAACGTTTCGGTCCGTCCTGCAGGTCAGGAAGAATACGGTACCCGTGCAGAATTAAAGAATATCAATTCATTCCGCTTCGTCGAACGTGCGATCAATATCGAAGTCGAACGTCAGATTGATCTGATCGAAGACGGTGGCGAAGTGGTACAGGAGACCCGTCTCTATGACTCGGTCAAGAATGAAACGCGCTCCATGCGTAGTAAGGAAGAGGCCAATGATTATCGCTACTTCCCTGACCCCGATCTGTTGCCGGTGATGATCACCGAAGAATATCGCCAGCAGGTGCGTGCGGAATTACCGGAGCTGCCCGAACAGAAACAACAGCGTTATATTGATGAGCTGAGCCTGTCGGCTTACGATGCCGGTGTCATAACGGCTTCGCTCGCGCTATCGAGTTATTTCGATACGGTGGCAGAGAAGACCGGTGATGCAAAATTATCGGCTAACTGGATCACCGGTGAGTTATCCGCAAGGTTGAACCGGGAAGAGATCGAGATCGATAAAGCACCGGTCGATGCAGAGGCTTTCGCTCAGCTACTGTCTCGTATCAGTGATAATACTATCTCAGGAAAGATCGCCAAAGATGTGCTGGATGCGATGTGGGAGGGTGAAGGCAGTGCCGATGATGTCATCGAGAGCAAGGGCCTGAAGCAGATCACGGATACCGGTGCCATCGAAGCCTTTGTCGATGAAGTGATCGCCAATAACCCGTCACAGTTCGAAGAATTAAAAGGCGGCAAAGACAAGATGATGGGTTTCTTTGTCGGCCAGGTGATGAAGATGTCGAAAGGTAAAGCGAATCCGGCGCAGGTCAATGAGCTTATCCGCAGTAAGATGAAATGAAAAATTGTTTCCCTCTGCGTCTCCGTGCTTCTGTGGTTCAAACTGTTGCTAGGCAGCTTTTAAGGTTTTTAAAATGAACGAATCAGAATTTCAGGAAATTGCCGAACAGACCATCGAGGATATCCAGGATGCCATCGACAACAGCGGTGCCGATATCGATTACGATGAGATCGGCGGTGTGTTAACACTGGAGTTTGATAATGGCAGCAAGATTATCTTCAGCAAACAGGGTGCGATGAATCAATTGTGGATGGCAGCTAAAGCAGGTGGGTTTCATTTTGATTATGACCAGAGCTCAGCACAGTGGTTATGTGATAGCGGTGATGGTGAAGAGATGTATGCCATGCTGTCGAGATTAGCGAGCGAACAGGCAGGTGAAGAAATTATCATCTCTGCGGAATAATTTTCGTCGTCTGTAATGACAGACCAGTAATCATATCGGAGAAAATCATGAGTGAAGACATCATTAACAATCTGGGACCATTAGCACCGCTTGCCGGAACATGGGAAGGGAATGGCGGTATCGATACCTCCCGGATCCACAGTAAGGAGACAGTGACAAAATTTCGGGAAAGAGCCGTGTTCGAACCGGTTGGTCCGGTAAACAATGGTCCGCAGAAACTGTATGGACTGCGTTATTCGATGACGGCGTGGCCACTCGGTAGTGACGATGCCTTTCATGAAGAACTGGGTTACTGGTTATGGGATAAAGAGCATGGTCAGGTGTTAAAAACATTGATGGTGCCCCGTGGTGTTACGGTCAATGCCGGTGGCAGTGTGGCGGCAGACAGCAGACACTTTCGGCTGGAAGCGCAGTGCGGTTCTGAAACCTACGGTATCATGTCCAACCAGTTTCTGGATGAGACCTATAAAACAAAAAATTATTCGGTGGATGTCACGGTCAATGATGATGGCACATTCAGCTATAAACAGGATACACAGCTGTGGATCCCGATCAATCAGGCAATCTTTCATCACACAGATGAAAATACATTAGCGAAAGTCTGAGCGGGCATTGTTTGCCATCACAGAGCCTGCAACGGGTACGCCACGAACAGAATCATGCTCTCTGAAAAACAGATAAAATTCCAGTCTGATTTTTTATCACCTTTAAAGCAGAAACTTTTTTACCTGAAAGATCTGCCGATGGGGCTTATCGCGGGAATCCGCTTGATCCAGCTGGATGAGTCTGTCTGTGTCACCGAAGTGCCTTTTCGCTGGCGAAATAAAAACCCGTTCAGATCTATCTATTTCGCGGTGCAGAGCATGGCAGCAGAACTGTCAACTGCGGCACCGGTACTGCTGGTGCTGAAAGGACTGGAAGCCAATATTGCTTATATCATCGTCGATCTGAAGGTGACGTTCGTAAAAAAAGCACAATCAAAAATCACTTTTACATGCACGGATTATGGCAATATCCTCGATGCACTTTCGTCCTTGAGGCACCCGGATGATAATGCCGAAGTCACCCTGAAAACAGTGGGCAGAGATGCGCAGGGTGAGGAGGTAGCGGTGTTTCATTTTACCTGGTCATTTAAAGTCAGATCCTGTTGAGAAGATATCTTACTCGAGGACGTCCTTGATTGCCTGATCGATGTCTTCATCAGGGTATTGCAGCATGAATGTTTCGAGTTCCCGTCTTGCGGTTTCAAGATCATCCAGATCGATTAATAGCTGAATTTTTTTAAGCCATTGCGCGGGTTTCAGACGTGGTTCGGCGGCATCACCAGCCAGCAGATTGTCCTGTTCTAACATCGGTGCTCTCGAAGTATTAGCTTCAGGGCTTTTGCTTATACCCGATGAGAAAAGATACAATGGCGTGGTTTTTTTAGCGGCGCTTCGTTGTTCCAGAGCCTGTACCCTGTTTGGTTTTAGTGCTGCGGGTCGCATCGCCTCTGCTTCTTTCAGGGCCGCTGGTGCCTGGGGTTGTGATCGACGCCAGGTATGTGGCTGCTTTTTCTTATCGGTTTGAAGGCGTTTTTTTTCAGTTATCGAGCGTGTTTTTATCGCAGTACGTTGTTCCCGGAGCGATGCCTTTCCACCATCATCTACCTGCTCGATTGCCTTATCGAATGATGATGCGGGCTCTTGTGTGAGGCTGTCCGTCGGCGTGGTCGATGATGTCTGTTCGATTAATGGAACAAGAATAATACTGATGATCAGTACCGCAGCGACGGACAACAGAGCCGGCAGGCCGCCTGAAAACGGGCCCTTTATGACAGTAGGACGGGCAGGGCTGTGGGCGGACGATGCAGTTTCGTCGTGATCTTCGGTGGCTTCATGTGCCGCAGCAAGTATCACCTTGTCCAGCCGCGCAGGTGGCCCCGGTTTTTTACCTTGCTGGTAAAGACGGGTGATCTTTTCGTCATCTGTTGCCATCAGTCTTCCCCGGAAAGTTGATCGAGTGAGTCGCGTAATTTTTTTATCGCATAACGCAATCGGCTCTTCGCTGTTTCGAAATTGATGCCACAGGTTTCGGCGATCTGTTCGATACTCAGTCCGGCTTCTTCACGTAATAAGAATACCTCTTTCTGTTCTGCCGGCAGCCTGGTGATTGCGTCCAGCAAATCGTCATATCGTGTCTGTGTCTGCAGTCGTTTTTCTGGTTGCGCTACCACCGTGTCTACGATGTTGTCCAGTTTGTCACTGTGGTTATCGACAGGGCGAATATGATTCCTTCGGTACTGGTCGATGAGTCGGTTTCGAGCCAGATGGTATAACCAGGTTTTAAAACGGGCGGTCACCTGATAGTTCTTTCGGGCATTGATGACTTTTAGCCAGATGTCCTGGAACAGTTCATCGACCGAGCCCTGATCGCTCTGTCTCAGTACGAAACGGTACAGCGGGTCTTTGTGCCGCTGGTACAGGCGGTCGAAAGCCTCTGCATCACCCGTGCTGTAGCGCATCATCAGATCCTCGTCAGATGTCGTATTGTCCATAGGCCAAGCATACGCTATTGTTTTATCGCGGCAACCCCTGCAGGTGCGAATGGCGTTGCACCTGCAGGTGTCATTCAACGTATTGCCTGTATGTTTTCATCGGCCTGTGTATTTTCTTCAGTCTGTGTCGACAATGAGCTGGCCAGGTTCACCAGCGAGATAAATTCGCCTCTGTAGCCATAGTTATCATCACCTCGCGATTTTCTTGCCAGCGTTAATACATCATCATAAGAAAAGTTTTCTGTGTGTTTGCCGCCACGCAGCAGTTGCCCAAAACCGGCGACCGAGGCAGAGAAACGGTAGTGGTTACTCATGCTGGCCAGCTGTGTGTTGATATCTGACGCGTGGATAACCTGTTCGATCAGCTTACTCTTGTTTGCTTCCGGTTTTTTATAGCGAAGTCGCAGATGGGCCAGTTCATCCGAATGGTTTATTTTCCGGTCTATCGGTTTCCCATACCGTAAAGGGTCGATGGCGTGGCGTTTACTGTCCGTTAATGTGATCTCATAGAGTGCGGTCACCGTGTGGCCTGCTCCGATGTCACCGGCATCCACTTTATCGTTATTAAAATCTTCGCGTTTTAAGGCACGGTTCTCATAACCGATGAGGCGATACTCGGCAACCACGGCAGGGTTAAACTCGATCTGGATCTTCACATCTTTTGCGATAGTATTAAGCGTTGAGCTCATCTCGTCGACCAGCACTTTCTGTGCTTCATTCAAGGTATCGATATACGCATAGTTACCGTTACCGGCATCGGCGAGTTGTTCCATCAGATGGTCGTTGTAGTTGCCGGTACCAAAACCCAGTGTGGTCAATGAGATGCCGGTCTTGCGTTTTTCTTCGACCAGATCTTTTAAGGCTTCAAAGTTCACGGTACCGACATTAAAGTCGCCATCGGTAGCGAGGATGACGCGATTGATCCCGTCTTTGATGAAGGCCTGTTCTGCCAGCAGGTAGGCACTGCGGATACCAGCTGCACCGTTGGTGCTGCCACCGGCGGCCAGTGAGTCCAGTGCCTGTGTGATATCTGCTGATCGGTTGGCTGCCACGGGTTCGAGCACCACACCGCTCGCCCCGGCATACACCACGATAGATATTTTATCTTCGGCGCGCATCTGTTTGCTGAGTAGTTTGAGTGCCGATTTCAGCAGGCCGAGTTTGTCAGGCGAGTTCATCGATCCGGAAACGTCGATCAGGAATACCAGATTGGAAGCCGGCAGTTTTTTACTGTCCAGATCATACCCTTTGATACCGATATGCATCAGTCGTGTGTCCGGGTTCCACGGTGTTATACCGATCTCTGTGGTCACACTGAAAGGGGTCTCATCATTCTCGGGTAAGGGATAGTCATAAGAGAAATAATTGACCAGTTCTTCGACGCGAACCGCATCTTCACGTGGCAGGCTTCCGGCATTGATCAATCTGCGGACATTACTGTACGAGCCGGTATCGACATCAATACTGAAGGTAGAGACAGGCGTTTCAGCGACCAGTGTGATGCCGTTGTCATCAAAATGATGATAGTTTTCACGGTTGAGTGCTTCGGCAGGTGCACGTATCGGCAGCGATGACCGGTATGCGTAATGGCTGGTGGATAGCATCCTCTGTTCCGATGCAGGTAGACGTAAGTAGGTAAGCGCATCATTTTTTTTGCGTAGCTTACCCGGCAGGGCGGGTGCACCTGAGGATTCAGCTGAAAGTTTATTTACTTTATCGTGTTCTCTGGCTGTCATCTCTATAGCCGGTTGTGGTAATGGCACGATCTGATTGTGGGTCTGGTCATGTTGCTGCGAAGGTGCGCACGCCAGTAATACAGAGCTGGTGAGTGCGGCTGTTAGCGCCATACGTGGCGTAGAAACGGGGTAATATTTATGCATGGGATGCTCCTGCGTTTTATTGGGTTCATACAGGTAAACGCAGGTGTGGCAGAAAAGGGTTAAATTATTTTATTTTGATGTACCTTGGGTATGTCGCTCATTCTGGTCGCTCATGTGCTAACGAAAGCCGCCAGTTTTCCTTTTTTGCCTGTCTTGCCAGAAAGTTGATTAACAGGCGGACACGTTTTGGCATCAGCTCCCGTTCTGGATAGACCAGATAGAACTCGGCTGTTGGGCCGAACCACTGCGGCAGGATCCGTTGCAGCGTCCCGTCCTCCAGTGATTCCCTGCAGATAAATGCGGGAATCATGGTGATACCTGCTGCTGCCTGAGTGATGCACAGAGCGGTAGACATATCATTGATACGCAACGCGGGGTTAAAGTTCACCCGTTGTGTTTGTTTGCCTCGTGTCAGCGTCCATGCGCTGAGTCCACTGCGCTGCTCACCAAAGCCGATGCATCTGTGTTGAATGAGTTCTGAAGGGGTGGTGGGCTGCCCGTGTTGTTCTGTGTAGCCGGGAGCAGCGACCAGCATACGTTCGCTTTTGCCCAGTCGGCGCGCGACCAGTGTGGAGTCTGTCAGCGGACCGACGCGGAGAGCCAGGTCGTATCCCCGCTCGAAGATATTGATGATCTGATCGCTCAGGTCGAGTTCAATGTGGATGTGTGGGTGGAGCTGAATAAATTCAGCTAACCATATTCCCAGAAACTGGCCACCAGGGGCTTTGGGCGCAGTCATGCGCAGGGTTCCACCCTCACTCTGTGTGTTCATTGCCAGCCGTTCTTCGGCATGAGTGACCTGTTTCTCAAGGAGTTGTGCTTCCTGATAGAGCAGGCGTCCAGCGTCGGTCAGTTCAAAGGCACGGCCCCGCCGATGTAATAAGCGTGCGCCCAGATCATCTTCCAGCCTGGCGAGTCGACGGCTCAGTGTAGATTTTGGCATGCCCAGACGGCGGCTGGCGGCGCTAAGTCCGCCCATATCAACGATCTGTACGAATATCAGCCAGTTATTTAAATCCACTATTGACTCCAATAATGTTTCATATATGGAACGCTAAGTTTGAATATACCCTGTTTTTCTATGGAAGCAACAGGTTTAGTATTTCACTGGTTCAGAAAATCTAAAAAATCATGCAGGGGGAAAGTGATGCAGCTACCGGAAACAGGTTTGGCGCTTACATCTTTAATCATATTATGTGGTGCCATTATCGGCGGTGCTGCAACCGCATTTGTACGCCTGGCTGATAAGAATACGCCTTTTGATATCGGTCTGCTTCATGGTCGAGCCGGGGCTCTGGCTACCCTGTTACTGGTTCTCTCTGTGTTCATCGGTAACGAGACAGGTGTCTCAATAAAACCGGCGATAGGGCTTTTGATTTTGACCGTTGCCGGTGGGGCAGCGTTGTACTTCATCATCAGAAGAAAAGGCCTGTTGCCTAAAAGCATCATATTCATACATGGTGCTTTTGCACTGGCGGCTGTTTATACCTTGTTATTTGGTCTGCCGTTTTAGTCTGCGTGGTACACGGTAGAATGCGGTTTTTTTAACTGGAGAAAATTGATGTGTAAAGTTTGTTGGTCAATGGTTGTTGTACTGTTAATGATAACAACGGGCCTCGCTTATAAATTTATCGTTCAGGGTGACGTGATCGAAATCAATGAGAATCGATTGGCCATACGGTTGAACGAGGGTGAGAGGACACTCGTGCTGTCTGAAATGCGGGTATTCTTACAGAGTGTTCAGCAGATCACCCAGAGTATCGCAGAAGATGATATGGCAGCGGTGGTTAGCGCTGCGCGTAGTTCCGGACGCAGCGCACAGGCTGAGGTGCCAGGCTCGCTCGTCGGTAAACTCCCGCTGCCGTTTAAAAAACTGGGTTTTGATACGCATGCAAAATTTGATGAGCTGGCACTTGATGCCGAGCAGCTGGGTGATCGGGATCATGCGCTGACGCAGTTGAGTGTCCTGTTACAAAACTGTGTTTCCTGTCATGCCACATTCAGATTTTCTTTGGAGACAGAAAAGTCAGATTAGTGTTTGATCCACTATCTGATAGTGATCCTGTAGATAAGCCAGCACTTCGTCCCGCTGTCCTTTGAATATCACGCGGTCTGATTTTTTTTCGGTCTGAAAATCATACATCGGGTCATAATAATCGACCAGCAGGATGCGGATCCAGTCTTTGTGTCGCGCGGTATCGCCGGTTGATTGCTGTTGTTTTATGGCATCGCTCAGCAGTGCCTTGAGTGCTTTATGGCGAACTCCACCGAGACGGCGTTGTATCTTGTCGAGTGCGGTCTGTAGATGTTCGGCCCAGGAGTCAAACCCCTGTTCAGCGCCATTATGTGCCAGATGCTCGGCCAGGGCTTCGGTAATATATTCCTGGAACGTGATATCCACCCTCTGTTCGACGCTGGCTTCCAGTATGATGAGTGGCGATTGCTTCATCTTCTTCGCCAGTACATCCGGTATGCCTCTCGAACCTATATTGGTGCCTTCATCTTCGAATACGATGTGCGAGAACTGTCTGTGGCGAAGCTTGAGCAGTTCGATAGACAGTTTGTTTTCGATATCGATCTGGGAAGGCTGGGCCGTAACATGGTTGCCAAATACCGAGCCGCGATGATGATAAATACCTTCGAGGTCGATCTGTTGTTCTATTTTTCTTAGCAGCAGTGTTTTACCGATGCCGGTTCTACCACCGAGCATGACGGGATGGATGTTCGCTACCGAGGTGTCCAGTTCGTCGAGCAGGTAACGACGCATGGCTTTGTAGCCACCTTTTATCCTGGGGTAGATCACACCGGTATGTTCGTATATCCACTGCTGTGATATCTTTGAGCGCATGCCGCCACGGAAACAGTAGAGCACGCCCTGCGGATTTTTTTCGATAAAATTCTGCCAGTGTCTTATTCGCTCGTCTCTGGTTCTACCCTGGACAAGTTCGTGACCAAGTTCAACGGCTTCGTCCTGCCCCAATGTCTTGTAACGGATACCTATCTCTTCTCGCTCTTTATCATTGATCAGTGGATGATTCTCGGCAGAGGGGAACGCACCCTGATCAAATTCGACAGGTGCACGGACATCTAACAGGGGTATGTCGTTCAGGAGTAGCGAACGATAATCATCGATCTGGGGCAGGTCCATAAAATTATGATTTCGGGTAGGTTTCAAATACAGAGAACAGTTGTTCCCAGTCGATGGGCCGGTCCTGTGAGAGCTCTCTGATCCAGTGCTCGGCTCTCTCCTGTTTATCTGCATCGGTCGCGGCATAGACGAGGTTTAATTTTTTCAATATCATCAGGCTATTTTTTATATCCCCCAGCTGTTGGCGGATAAATAATGCACGCAGAAGTTTATCACCGGCTTCTTCGAATCTTTTTTTCTGGTAATCCAGGTCTGCCCACTGTGTCAGGTTGGCGGCGATGGCGGTCCGGTTAGCCAGATTGCGCGATATGTTGAGTGATCTACTGAGGCGTTCAATTTTTTTGTTATTGTCTTCGTCCAGCTCTGCTTCGAAGCGCAGGATGCGGGCCAGATGTGAAGTAGTATTCTCCTGATTTTTATTTTGCAGGGCGCGGTATCGATCCAGCCATCGCTGTTTATCTTTGCCCTGGGAGAAAGCTATCAAGGTTCGATTCTTCAATGCTGCCAGTCGTATCCCGATGCTTTTACTGGCCAGAGGGTTTTCCAGATCCTGGATCGCCTGCTGATAAAGCTGGTTTTTTATGGCTAATGTGGACTCGACTAATTTCAGGTGATCATCCAGTTCATCGAGGGAAGCTTGCTCTATCACAGATCTAGCTTTTATCAGGTACTGGCTGGCGGCCTCGTTGTGATTATTTGCCATCAATGATTTGGTGATGTTCAGGCAGCTTTTGGCGATACCGGCCTGGTCATCGATACTCCTGTACTGCGCCAGTGCTTTTTTGAAGGTGTGGATGGCTCCAGGGTAATTATCGTTGTCGTATCTGATTATCCCCTGGTCCAGTAGCAGTGCCGGAGATGACAGTGATACGGGTAGCGGTTTTTTTTCAGGGCCACCGGAGCAGGCCGTTAATGCCAGCAGCATGATGATGAGAGAAGAGGGTTTATGATGCCATTTCATGATGCGTTAATCCTGTTCACTCTGAGGCTTCAGGTGAGGATAGAGATTGTTTGGTGTCTTTGGGCATGCTGCTCGATAATGGCCAGATCTGTTGCGTGGCTTTTATGGTCTTATCGGCTTCCTCCAGTAGGGGTTTTACCTTGTCTGTGAGTTCAGGTAGTTCATCGACCTGCTGCTGTATACTCTCTAATAACGTGCGGGTCTGCTCGGTGATGAGTTTGAGGTTGCTGACAGAGCTTGAGATATCCTGTTGCATCTGTTTATCATAGATCGAACTTCCCGCTGCACCATGGCCTTGCTGGATCTGATCGGTGATGTCTTTCAGATTACTTATGGTGCCTGTCATCTCCTGTTGCATCCCGTCATCATAGATAGCGTTGCCGGCAAAGCCTTTTCCCTGACGGATCTGCTCGGTGATGTCCTTCAGATTGTTACTGATAGATGAAAGATTGCTGATATTGGTGCCGACCTGCCCGGGGTCGATCTCCTGCAGGATCTCATTCATGCGTTTGATGGAATCCTGTAATGCGCCCAGCACCGGTTCAAACTTTGCCACCAGCTTGACCAGGTTCAGTGACTCTTTTATGGGAAGGGTATCCCCATTTTCTATGATGGGTAATCTGGGGGAGCCGATAGAGATCTCGATGACAGATTTACCCAGGAGAGCAAATTTAAAATTGAGTAGTTCGGCTATCGAATCTTTTCTTATCAGTTTCTGGTATTTTTTCAGTATCATCATACTGACGACGACATGGTTAGTGTCATCGATATTGACCTCGGATACGTGACCGACATTGAGTCCGGAGATGATGACATCGGTGTCTTCATTGACCGCCTGTATCGAACTCATGGTGCCATATAAAGTTATCTCGTCCTCGAACAGGTTCTGTGTCTTTTGCGAGGTAAGCAATAACCAGACCAGCAGACCGATGGCGATCAATACGAAACTACCTGCCAGTTTCTCCTGTGCAGAGTAACTCAGGCGGTGGATGTAATGTGCCCGTGTCCTGTTATTGCGTCTGTTGTCTGGCATTATGCTATGGCTCGATTTCCCTGGCGGGTAATAAATTCACTGACGACAGGTATATCACAATCCAGTATCGCCTGCTTCGAATCGAAATGCAGCAGATTGTCCCTGCTGGTAAAAATAATCTTATCAGAGATAGCGAGTGCATAGGGTATATCGTGTGTCACGAATAAGAGTGACAGCCCTGTCCTGTTCTGCTTCTCCAGGAAAGTCTGAAACTGATATTTGCTATCGCTGTTAAAGTGGGCAAACGGATTGTTCAGTGCCAGCACATCCGGTTCCAGTAGCAGGGCTCGGGCGATGGCTATCTTATAGCGTTGATCTTTGTCTATATAGGCAGGTAGATCATACAGGTTGATGTCCGGGTCGATATCGTTCAGTAGTGCCCGTGCTTTTTCTGTCAGTAACGGCTTGTCGAGCGTCGTCCTGTCGAGTCGATGATACAGTGCAGGAGCCAGTACATTAATCAGAGCATTCGCGGCGGACAGCAGCGCGGTATCCTCATGCAGATAGGCTACTCTCATGCGTGATAAGGCCCACTCTCTGGCACTGATGTCCAGGGTGTCCATGCCTTTTATGAGCACCTTGCCGGAGAGCTGGTCTTCCAGGCCGCAGATCGTTCTTATCCAGTTCCCCTTGCCGGAATAATTCGGCCCGATGATACTGACGACTTCTCCCGTGTTTATTTTGAGATCAAGCGCATCACCCTGATAATCGAAAGGCAGTGCCTGTGGGATCAGGTCCTCGCACTGGATGAGGGTATCGGTCTGCATGATCAGATGAAGATGGCGAGGGTTAATAGAGCATCGATAACGAAGACGAAGCTGAGACTCTGTACGATAGAGGCTGTCGTTCTCTGTGGTACTTCGGTTGCAGAACTCTGCACACGCAGGCCGTTGTAACAGGCGACCGTGGCGATGACAAAACCAAAGATGATGTTTTTGACCACAAAAATACTTATCAGATATGGCGTGAATGAATTACTGATTTTGAAAATAAAATTGAAGTATGTCGGGTTGATGAGGACGGTGCTGATCAGTATCCCACTGAGCAGGGCGATTACGGTAAAATAAACAGTGATCGCCAGTTGTGATATAGCGGTGCTGATGATCCTTGGTGCTATCAGATAATCATTGATGTTGATGCCCAGGTTTTCCAGAGCTTCGATCTCGCCGTGTAATTTCATATTACCAAGGTCGACAACGATGGCAGACCCGGTTCGGCTGATAATGATGATAGCTGCGAGGAAAGGACCAGCACTCAGGCAGATAACAGAGATGAGTAGATTGGTAATGTCTTCGGTGCCACCCAGCGTGTTGGAGATAGAGATGAGTCTGAAGGTGAAGATAAAACCGGTGGCCAGACCCAGGAAGGTGATGGTCGGTAACGCATCGACACCGGTAAATATAATCTGGGCGACTGTCGCCGAGTAGCTACGTGAATCGAATAATCTGTTTTTGTTAAACCAGTCTCGCAGTGCGAGCATACTAAACGTCATCAGATTGATGACGTATAATACGTGGTGGATGATTTTTCGCCCTGGCCATCCGGTGATCGTGCTGACAATTTGAGACGCAGACATATTTATGATAACTGATCAGAATAGCCCTAAATATATCATGATATTACGTGTGAAGTGGGCACAAAAATGTGCATAATAATGCTATGTTGAAAAACCGCCTAAAATCGATATCTGCGGTATTGTTACTGGTCGTTTCCTGTAGCCAGATCGTCCATGCCGAGACGAAGGTTTATCAATATGATGGCAAGCTACCGTTCGTGCAGATGATGCTGAACATGATGGTGGCGATGGGTATTTTGGATCGCTTACCCGCTAACGGTGCTTACGGTGGGTTTTCGGCTTTTCCTTCATCACCCTGGTCGAGATTATCCAGTCCGTATACCCGGGCGCTCGCGATGCAGGGGATATCCTCTGGTCCGTTTTCACGTTTATCGGGGTTAAATAATTCAGACACGGCATGGGGCAGTCCTAGCTGGGGGGGCTTGCCGATAGAGAGTTATACCACCAATAATTACCCGATATATGAGCAGCCGGGATTCTCTCGGACGTGGCAGTCGACGGAACTGGATGACTGGGTGAATGAGCCGTGGGAAACATCGGTATGGAACCCTGAAGCTGAAACCACGACACGGTTACCGCCATCGGCGATGCAGAAAGCGCCTCCGCCTCAACAGACGGTGCCACTGGTACAGAACTTTAACTACAATGTCCCGGCGAGTGCCGTCACCCCGGTGCCGCCAGCCACCACGCAGGCACAAGCTGCGCGCAGACAGGTCAAGCGACAATCTCCTCTGTCCAGGCTGGCGCAGCCACGTAATACTGCTCGGCAACCGCAACCCCCGGGAAGTGCTGTAAAAAAGAGACAGCAGAAACCTTCACCATTGCGTAAAAAACTCAGGCAGAAGCCCTGTATCACTGAATTCTGTGGTCTGAAAAAACCGACCCTGAATGGGTTATGGGTGGCACAGAATGGTGAGATGCTGGGGGTCAAGAATCGACACTATCTATGGAGTGATAACCAATCACGTTACCTGACGGGGCGGCTAAAGGTGGAGAATGAATACCTGCTTGCCAGCGTAGACGGTTATGATAACAAGTTGATGCGTTTCAAGTATAAACTGGCAGGCAATCATCTGTTGACGCTGCAGCCGGATGGCAAGATGCGTGAATTTGTTCGGGTGCCAGTCAGTCAGAAATCTAACCTTCAGAATTTTAATAACCAGATTTATAATAGTCAGAACTATAATAAACAGAGATACCGTTAGTAGCGGTGCCCTTTAATCGTCCAGAGGCACCCTGGAATAACCGGTGGGCTTTCGGCCCATGATCGCTACGTTACCTGTCGTTTCATCCATCTTCGAGAACCAGGTCTATTTCCTGCATACCTTTCTGTTGCTGAGTATAAGCGCGCATCTCCAGCACACCTTTGGTATTAAGGGAGATGATGAGATAGAACACATCCTTGTAACCACTTTCCTCAATATCCTGCCGTGAAGGAGATGCCACCGTGTCAGGATGTGAATGTATGATGGCAAAAAGTTGCTGGTTTTTATCGCGCATCTGTTTTATCGCTGATATCTGCTGTGGTGCGTCCATCAGGAAATGGCAGCGGGGATTTCTGGATACGTTTTCGATCGGGTAGTAGTCTTTCTGTTGTGTCGTGCTGTTGCCGATCAAGCCGCATACTTCTACGTCAGGATTTTTTTGAGCATGTGCCAGAATTTTGTTGACCAGGGGGCGAGGTAGCGAAAGGTTTGCTGTGTCTGTCGGCAT
>DROB01000122.1 GCA_011321985.1 Gammaproteobacteria bacterium
AAACCCGTCAGCTAAAAAGCAATATATTACCAACTATAGCCTATATTTTTTTCTCTAATCAATCAGCCTGGCGACGCAAGAATGCCGGTATATCCAGCATCTCTTCATCATACTCACCGTTCACTGTCACCGCTTCACCCGCTGCCTGCGCTTTTCTTATAGCCGCCGGTTTATCATATTCTCTGTAACCAGACTCACTTTCAGCGGGTGACTCTTTAACCACTTTGATCTCTGGTGCAGGCGTGGGTGCAGGTATCTGTGCTTTATGCGCATTACCTAAACCTGTCGCAACAACGGTCACCCGGATTTCACCATCCAGTGATTCATCGATAGCCGTGCCCATCACCACGGTCGCATCTTCTGAAGCAAAACCATTGATGACAGCACCGATATCCTGGAACTCACCCAGGGTCATATTCGCACCCGTCACATTCACCAGAATTCCGCGAGCACCAGACAGGTTCACATCCTCAAGTAATGGGCTAGCTATTGCTGCTTCTGCGGCTTCACTCGCTCTTTCATCACCGGTAGCGCGACCAGAGCCCATCATGCCCATGCCCATTTTTGACATCACGGTTCTGACATCAGCAAAGTCGACATTGATAACACCTGGATTGGTTATCAATTCGGTAATGCCCTGCACCGCACCACAGAGCACATCATTGGCCCCGCTGAAAGCATTCATCAGATCAAAATCACGACCATAAACATCGAGCAATTTATCATTGGGAATCGTAATCAGAGAATCGACATGAGCACTCAGCTCTTTGATGCCCTGCATCGCAATCTTCATCCTGGACGAGCCTTCAAAAGCGAACGGTTTGGTAACGACACCGACTACCAGTATGCCCATCTCACGGGCGACCTGTGCGACCACTGGTGCGGCACCGGTGCCTGTTCCACCCCCCATGCCCGCAGTAACAAATAGCATATCGGTACTTGCAATGGCTTCCTGTATCAATTCACGATCTTCCAGTGCGGCCTGCTGACCGATTTCAGGCGTAGCACCTGCACCCAGACCTTTAGTGATATTGCTACCGATCTGCAGAGACTTGGCACCGTCAAAACGACCTAATGCCTGCGCATCAGTATTGGTACAGATAAAATCAACACCGTTGATACCGCTACGCACCATGTGCTGAACCGCATTACCACCGCCGCCACCAACACCGATGACCTTTATTACCGCATCTTGTGCGCCGGAATCCATCAATTCAAAAATAGGCATGGCCTTTCTCCTCTATTAGGTTATTTATATTTGTTTTAATCATTTATCTTGTTTATCGTTATCTGCCTGTTGAGCACACCAGGCTTTCACATTTAGATCTCATGGGTTAAAAGTTTCCCTGGAACCAGTTTTTCATCCTCTCGAACACTCCCTTAACGCCGCCTTCCATCATGATGTGACTGGTGCCTGTGGTTCGATGTTGTTTACCGAACAGTAATAGACCGACACCTGTTGCATAAATTGGATTACTAACAACATCAGACAAACCTGAGATATATTGTGGCAGGCCCAGACGCACCGGGGCATGGAATATCTCTTCTGCCAGATCAATGACACCTTCCATCTTTGAACTTCCCCCCGTCAATACCACACCCGCAGCGATGATCTCTTCAAAACCACTGCGACGTAATTCGGCATGTACCAGACTGAGCAATTCTTCGTATCGGGGTTCCACCACTTCGGCTAATGTCTGACGCGATAATTTACGTGGTGGGCGATCACCGACACTGGGAACTTCGATGGTTTCTTCCGGGTTAGCCAGCTGACGTAGTGCACAGGCATACTTTATCTTTATCTCATTCGCGTATTGTGTCGGTGTACGCAGTGCGACAGCGATATCATTGGTCACCTGATCACCGGCTATCGGAATAACAGCGGTATGACGGATGGCACCTTCGGAGAAAACGGCGATATCGGTGGTACCTCCACCGATATCGACAAGGCAAACACCCAGTTCTTTTTCATCTTCCGTTAATACTGCATAACTGGATGCCAACTGCTCAAGGATGATGTCATCAACTTCCAGGCCACAGCGGCGGATACATTTGATGATATTCTGTGCTGCACCGACAGCACCGGTAACCAGATGAACCTTGGCCTCGAGACGCACCCCGGACATCCCGATCGGTTCTCGTATACCTTCCTGGTCATCGATGATGAATTCCTGTGGCAGGATGTGCAGTACCCGCTGGTCAGCAGGGATGGCCACTGCACGCGCCGCATCGATCACCCGGTCCAGGTCTCCACTGGTGACCTCTCGTTCACGGATGGCGACGATACCGTGTGAGTTCAGACTGCGGATATGGCTACCAGCAATGCCGACGTAAACCGAGTTGATCTCACAACCCGCCATGAGCTCAGCTTCTTCGACAGCATGCTGGATTGATTGCACGGTAGATTCGATATTGACCACTACGCCTTTTTTCAGACCATTGGAAGGATGCGAACCCAGGCCGATAATTTCTATCTCACCCTCACCGTTTACTTCGCCGACGATAGCGACGACCTTGGAAGTGCCTATATCAAGGCCTATCAACATACTTTTATCAGACTTTTTTGTCATGGTTAAGCCTCACTCCTCTGTGTTGCGATCATATCTTTCAAACACACAAAGTGATGTGAATTATTATTGTTATTATCGAGCAGACCGATGCTTTCTGAAAATCCAACAACCGCACTGTGAATATTTTTATTTTTTACTGACGGATCCGTTGCCATCTGCACTGCAAACCCATTGGGATAACGCATGTCGATGATTTTTATTTTATTCTCTGCCAGACCGTAATCAGCCGACTGCTTCTCCAGCCTTAATGCTGGCAGGATATGAACGAATCGTTGCAGTCGTTTCTCTGTATCAAATCGTCCCAATCGAACCTTTATCTGATTACCCGCCACCTGATCCTGCTCAGCGATAATCAGCTGCCATGCACGTCTTTCATCAAGGTTTAAACGTATTACCTCGTAGTTGAGCAGTGCCGTTTCTCTGTACAGGACATTCATGAAACGCCAGACTTTATAGTGCTGCCCCAACGGCCCGTTTAACGCCGGTAAGTTTAACCTTTTATCGATGTGAGCGGGTTTAAAAACATCACCTTTTTCACCTAGATAAGCATTATCATTCCAATAAGCGACGGGGACATGTTCTTCGATAAAAATATTCAGACTGGCTGGCCACTTTCTTCTGAGCGAAACATTTTTTACCCACGGCTGTCGCAATAACAGTTCACGGATACCAGACAGATTAACTGTAAAATATCCGCCCGATATATTTTCTTTGACCAGGGCTTCGATTTCTTTCTTATCTAAAAATTTTAGCTCACCATCAACCTGTACATCGCTCACTGGCAACACGGTCGGTAAATCGATATCCTTGATCAATATCCCAGCATAAGTCACGACGACGATACCCAGTAAAACAGGCATCGCTTTCAACAGACGTTTCAACAGTGATGGTTTATTTTTTCTTTTCATCTCACACACAAAGCTCACAATCAGCGGTTGCCAGAATATCCAGTACCAGTTCATCAAACGATAAACCTGCCTGTTTTGCAGCCATCGGTACCAACGAATGGCTGGTCATTCCGGGGATAGTATTTACTTCGATCAGCCACGGTCTGCCATCCTGATCAGCCATGATATCGACACGCCCCCATGCCGAAGCATTAACAGCATTGAAGGCTTTTTTAGCCAACGAGGCAAACTCGGTTTCCTGCTCTTCAGCCAGCCCACAGGGGCAGATGTACCGGGTATCATCCGCTTCATATTTTGCATCATAGTCATAAAACTTGTGAGCTGTTTCAAGTTTGATCATCGGTAGCACACGACCGTCCAGCAGTGCCGCTGTGTATTCTTCACCTTCGATCCAGCGTTCAGCTATCACCGTACCGCCACACAGTCGTGCTTTTTGCCATGCGGGTACTAACTCTTCATCATTTTCGACTTTACTCATACCGATACTCGAACCTTCAAGTACGGGTTTGATGATCAACGGCAGGCCTAATGCCGCTAATGCCTGCTCACAACTCTTTTCCGAATCGATGATGCAAAATTCAGGTGTCGGCAAGCCCATCGCCAGCCAGATCTGTTTGGTCTTTAGTTTATCCATCGCGATGGATGAGGCCATCACACCTGAACCGGTATAGGGTAGTTGCATAATTTCCAGCAGACCCTGTATGGTCCCGTCTTCACCACCACGCCCATGCAGAATGACAAATGCTCGCTGGTATTTACCCGTGCTCAGCTCACGCACGATATTTTCATCGACATCAACAGCATGTGCATCGACACCACGGCTATTCAGTGCCGCCAATACCGCATTACCGCTGAGCAATGAAATCTCACGTTCTGCAGATAGACCACCCATCAATACGGCAACTTTCCCAAATTGTGCAGCACCTGCTGTCACGCCTTCTCTCCGATAATTTTCACTTCTGGCTGCAGACGAATACCGTGTCTGTCTTCCACCGTCTGCTGAACCAGTTCGATTAACGATTCGATATCTGAAGCACTGGCTCTATCTTCGTTAATAATAAAATTGGCATGTTTTTCCGAAACCACTGCACCGCCTATCCGTCTGCCTTTTAATGAACAACTTTCAATCAATCGCGCGGCATGATCTCCTTTCGGGTTTCTGAATACCGAACCACAACTGGCCACGCCTGTTGGTTGTGATGCACTACGTTTTGCCAGCAATCGCCTGATATCGATGGTCTTGCTTCCTGCTTCAGGTTCCTGAACTTCATCCTTTTTTTTCAAACCGAATGTTGCACTGACGAACCATTCATCCCCAGGTCCATCCACATGACGATATCCGTATTTATATTCACTGGCCCTGCGACTTCGTATCTCACCTTTCCTGTTCAAGGTTTCAACCTCGATAACCAGAGGCCAGGTCTCGCCACCGAACGCGCCCGCATTCATTGCCAGAGCACCGCCGACCAGACCAGGGATGCCCGCAAAAAATTCGGCACCCTGCAGACCATTCCTGTCACAGAAACGTGCCAGCTTGGCACTCGCCACACCTGCACCAGCGTGAACAGTGGACTCATCCAGCATCGCCAGTTGTGACATCACGCCCTGCGTAGCAATGACGGTGCCACCGAAACCCGCATCACGAATCAGGGTGTTACTGCCCAGTCCCATCCATAACAGCTCTTCATCATCAGGTAATGTTGCGATGAAAGAGGCCAGTGCCTCCAACGATGCCGCCTCTACATATCGTCTGGCCATACCACCCGTACGCCAGCTGGTATGCCTGGACATCGGCTCATTCTGTTTTATCACTATGTCTTCAAATTTAACCATCGCGCTCATGAGCCTGCTTCCAGCACTTCTTTCAACTGCGATGCAACACGCCCGATACTGCCTGCGCCCATGGTCAGGACCAGGTCGCCATCCTGCAGGATCGATCTCAGATCATTACCCAGCATTTCAACATCTTCGATAAAAACCGGGTTCACTTTCCGGCGCGCACGGATAGCGGCACATAATGCACGACCATCTGCTCCGGCTATCCACTCTTCACCAGCGGCAAAAACTTCCGTCAGTACCAGCAAATCACATTCCGCCAGCACGCGTGAAAAATCTTCGAACAGATCACGTGTCCGGGTGTAACGATGTGGCTGAAAAACAGCGACCAGCCTTTTGTCCGGCCAGGCATTTTTTGTCGCACTCAGGGAGGCGGCGACCTCGGTAGGGTGGTGGGCGTAATCATCAATCAATGTAACATTGCCCTGTTTTATTCTGATATCACCGTATGCGTGCATGCGACGACCGATACCTTCAAATCCCGATAGTGCTGACTGTATATCATGTGTAGAAACACCCAACTCATTCGCCACACAGATCGCTGCCAATGCATTCAACACGTTGTGTCGCCCAGGCATATTAAGCCTCACCTCGAAGGCTTCTTCGGCATCGGGTAACATCACATCAAAAATGCTTTGCGTCCCCTGATAACGGATACCTGAAGCGCAGACATCAGCATCAAATTCGATACCATAACGAAGCACTGGTCTGGATATATCCGGTAACAGGCTACGCATCTCGGCATCATCGACACAGACAACAGCCAGACCATAAAAAGGCAGATGATGCAGGAACTCGACAAAGGTCCGCTTCAGCCGTGAAAAATCACCTCCATAGGTAGGCAGGTGGTCAGCATCCACATTGGTGACGATGGCGATCATAGGCTGCAGATATAAGAAAGAGGCATCACTTTCATCGGCCTCTGCCACCAGATATTTTCCCGTACCTAAACGTGCATGAGTCGCTGAACTATTCAGTTTCCCACCGATAACATAGGTGGGATCAAGGCCTGCTTCTTCGAGTATGCAGGTCACCAGTGATGTCGTCGTGGTTTTACCGTGGGTTCCAGCGACCGCGATACCATGACTGAAACGCATCAGCTCTGCCAACATCTCTGCCCGCGGAACGATCGGTATCCTCAATCTCCTGGCGGCTTCGACTTCGACATTACTCTGGTTTATCGCGGTTGAGGTAACTACGACATCGACATCACTAATATTACCCGCATCATGTGAATGCTGTATTTTTACACCTAAGTCCTGCAGACGTTCCGTGACCGCATTGCTCGCAATATCTGAACCACTGACCTGATAACCCAATGTATTCATGACATCGGCTATACCACTCATGCCTGCACCACCGATACCGACAAAGTGTACTTTGCGGATTCGGCGCATAAAACTTTCATGGCTGATCACTTTTTTATCGCCATCTTGTTTATTAACCATCTTCGACATCAGACAATCCCTCCTGCATCCAGGCAGGCATCAGCTATATTTTTAGCCGAATCCGGTATCGCTAACGTCCTGGCAGCCACCGCCATCTTTAACAGTTTTTCACGGTTTTCACTGAGATCAGTGATCACACCCACTAACCAGGTGGTGGTTAATTCATTTTGCTGTCGTATCAATGCCGCACCGGCACCTTCGAGATACCTTGCGTTAGCGGTCTGATGATCATCTACAGCATGAGGGTACGGCACCAATACCGATCCGATACCTGCTGCTGCCAGTTCAAAGACCGTCATGGCTCCTGCCCTGCAGATCACCAGATCAGCCCATTCATAAGCCGATGACATATCATCGATAAAAGCTTCGATACTGGCTTCGACCCCGGCATCATCATAGAAAGCTCTGGCTGACTCTATATTTTTCAGACCTGTCTGATGGATAATCTCCGGACGTTTATCTCGATCTATTTCCCCCAGAGCCTGTGGGATAACTTCATTTAATCTCGCAGCACCTAAACTGCCGCCCACGACCAGTAACCTCAGATTTTTCTGCCCGCTGTCTCGACGTGAAGAAAATCGCATCTCCGGTTCTGCTATCTCACAGATAGATTGCCTGACAGGATTACCCATGGTGATACCGCACTTGAATACCGAGGGGAAAGCCTGTAGCACCACCATCGATAATTTTGCCAGAACTTTATTAGTCAGACCGGCGATAGCATTTTGTTCATGAACGATAAGCGGTGTCCTGATCAGCCAGGCCATCAGCCCACCCGGACCCGAAGCAAACCCGCCCATTCCTAAAACAGCACAGGGTTTTCTTTTGAACAGGACCAGCAGTGCCTGCCAGCACGCCAGGATGATACGCAGTGGTGCCAGGAATAATGTCAGTGTATTTTTGCCGCGCAGTCCTGTGATGCTCATCCACTCTATCGGATAGCCTGCCTGCGGGACCAACCGGGCCTCGATACCGGCACGGGTACCTAACCAGACCACAGGAACACCACGAGAGCGCAGTTCATCTGCAACCGCTAACGCGGGGAATACGTGCCCCCCTGTACCACCCGCCATGATCAGAACCGGACGTGCATCCATCATAACAATGCACCTCGTTTGAATTTTTCAGCCGAAACGGCTCTCGACCGTCTCCGCCCGACCCGCTTTTGATTCGGGCGCTTCCTGTCGGACTGTTTCCTGGCCTGCTTCACGGCACCGCTGGTCTCATAATTGATACGCAATAACAGGCCAACCGCCATACAGCATACGATCAGGCTACTGCCGCCGTAACTCATCAATGGTAAGGTCAGGCCTTTGGTCGGTAACAGGCCTACGTTAACCGCCATATTAATAATCGCCTGCATCGATAACCAGATACCGATACCATAAGCCATGTATGAAGCGAAATAGTTCCCTGCTGCTTCAGCCTGTGCGGCTATTTTTAACGACCGGAAAAACAATGCACTAAACAGGGCGATGACGACCGTCACACCGACAAAACCGAGCTCTTCTGATAGCACAGCAAACAAAAAGTCCGTATGTGATTCAGGGAGATAAAATAATTTCTGCACACTACCGCCCAGCCCCGTACCGAACCAGCCACCAGTACCGATAGCAATCAATGATTGCGTCAACTGAAACCCGCTGTCAAAAGGATCGGCCCACGGATTTGCAAATGAGGTCAGACGCTGCATACGATAAGGTGAAGTGACGACCAGCAATAAAGCAGCGCAAACAAACATGAACACAAAAGCGATGAACTGACTAAAACGCGCGCCCGCCAGAAAAGTCATCCCCAACACTGTCCCCATGATAACGACCGTGGCACCAAAATCAGGCTCGAGTAACAACAACAGACCCGCTATACCCACCATCATCATCGGCTTTAAAAAACCGATAAGAGAACTGCGTACAGCATCACCATGACGCACCAGATAACCGGCAACATAGATAACCAGAAACAGTTTCACCAGCTCGGACACCTGTAGATTAATCAGGCCTAACGGCAACCACCGTGTACTGCCGTTCACCGTCTTTCCGATACCGGGAACCAGTACCAGGGCCAGCAGGAACAGGGCGAAGAGCAATAAGGCCACGCCCGATTTTTCCCACTGCACCAGACGGATCTTGAACACCACCAATGCGGCAAAGACACCCATCACCACAAAAATGATCTGACGTTGAAAATAATAAAATGGATTCGAAAAATTTCTGTCCGCAACACTGATAGATGAAGACGCTACCATGATAAGGCCGATACTCAACAGAGAGATAAAAACGATGCTCAACACAGGATCAAAGTCATCCAGATCGATCTTCAGATCAATGCCAAAATCAAACCGACCCGACAGCTTATTGCTATTGATCGTCAGCGATTGCAATCTTGTTATCATGTCAGCAGCCACGCTCATGATTGCACCTCTCGCTGAAGAGACATCGATAACGCTTCGACTGACCGGATGAAAACATCACCACGATGCTCAAAGTTATCGAACATATCAAAGCTGGCACAGGCTGGTGCGAGCAGAACATTATCACCAGCCAGTGCCAGTGACGCTGCGATGACGACAGCACTCTGCATATCGGTCGCAGTCTCAACTACCAGTCCTTCTGGCATTACGGTCCTGATCATTTCGGTATCTCGACCGATGAGGACTACCGCCCGACAATGCTGGCCAACGATATCGGTCAGTTCAGAAAAGTCAGCCCCTTTAGCTTCACCACCCGCGATCAACACATGTTTACCGGGCAGACCGACCAGTGCTGCGATGGCAGCCCCTACATTGGTGGCTTTAGAGTCATTGATCCAGTTGACTCCTTTTATCTCCGCAACAAATTGTGTTCGATGAGGCAGCCCTGTAAACGATCTCAGAGCAGTGATCATACTTTCCATCTCTAAGCCGACCGCATGACCCAGGGCGAGTGAAGCAAGCGCATTCTGTATATTATGCAAACCTTTTATTTTTAACTGATCGATAGCGACCAATGACATGTCACCAAAACATAAACTGTCACCGGCATCACCTGCACACAGACCAAATTCACCTTTTTCAGGTTTACTTAAAGTGAAACTGACCTGCTTATCGGCGGTAACACCATGGCGACCCGTTTCTGAATAACTTGCCAGCACATCATCCTTGTTCAGGACCAGTACCTCTGCATTATCGTAGATAACCTGTTTACTCATCGCATAAGCTGCGATGTTTTCATATCGATCCAGGTGGTCAGCACTGATATTCAGAACGACGGCAGCCTTCATCGGCAGATACTGCAGACTCTCTAACTGAAAACTGGATAACTCCAATACATATAAGGCGACATCATCATCCAGAGCATCGAGTACCGGAGTACCAATATTGCCACTGGCAACCACATTCACACCCGCCTGCGAAGCCATCGATGCAAGCAAAGTGGTGACTGTCGATTTTCCATTCGAACCCGTTATCCCGATGACAGGAGCAGCCGCCTCACGAGCGAACAGGTCGATATCACCAATGATTTCGATATTATTATCTCTCGCTTCAAGCAGTGCAGGCTCAGACAGAGCGACACCTGGACTGACGATGATACGATGCGCATTGACGAACAGGACTGGATCGAAAGCACCGGTAAAATATTCAACATCACCATACTCATCTTTCAACATCGTAAGTCCTGGCGGGATCTCACGGCTATCGACCACCACCACTGTCTCACCCAGGGCGTGCAGATAGCGCACCACAGACAAACCGGTCTTACCCAGTCCGACGACCAGGGTGTAAACAGTTTGTTCGGATCTAACAGTCATTGTATCTGATGCTCTCATGTGTTTTTAAATAGCCAGTGATAAAACTATCTGACCTTGAGTGATGCCAGTCCTATCAGCACCAGCACCACGGTGATGATCCAGAAACGCACGATCACTCGTGGCTCCGGCCAGCCTTTCAATTCAAAATGATGATGTATCGGTGCCATCTTAAATATCCGTTTACCTGTCAGTTTGAATGAGCCTACCTGCAGAATAACGGACACTGTTTCCATCACGAAGACTCCGCCCATGATTAACAACACCAGTTCCTGCCTGACATAAATAGCAACGACACCCAACGCCGCACCCAGTGCCAGCGCACCGACATCACCCATAAAAACCATCGCAGGGTAAGTGTTGAACCACAGAAACCCCAGACCTGCGCCCACCAGGGCTCCACAGAAAATAGTTAGCTCACCGACCCCTGAAACATAGGGGATACCCAGATAGTTAGCGAACGTTGAATGACCGGTAAGATAAGCAAAAACACCCAGCGCGCCAGCCACCATCACCGTCGGCATGATTGCCAGGCCATCGAGCCCATCGGTCAGGTTAACCGCATTGCTGCTGCCAACGATAACCAGGTAACCAAGGAAGACAAATGCAGAACCCATCAATATGTCGCCCAGAGGAATCAGGAGGTCTTTCATAAAGGGGACGATCAGAGTGGTCTCGACCGGTGTTTTTGCGTTGGCAAAAATAAAGTATGCGGCAAAAAGCCCGAATACTGTCTGCCAGAAATATTTTGCTTTTGCTGAAATACCTCTGGAATTACCGTAGACCAGTTTCTGGTAATCATCGATACCACCGATCAGTCCAAAAGATAGTGTCACACCGAGCACCACCCACACTTTATCACTGGATAGATCACTCCATAACAGGGTACTGACCGCTATCGATACCAGGATCAGCGCACCCCCCATGGTCGGAGTACCCGCTTTTGACAGATGTGACTGCGGCCCGTCATCACGCACCTGTTGTCCGATCTTGTAACTGGACAGCTTACGGATCATATAAGGACCGATCACAAGAGATAAAACCAGTGCGGTAATGGTGCCGAGGATGGCGCGCAAAGTAATATATTGAAAAACGGCAAAACCGTTTTCATACTGCTGTAGATATTCCGCTAATGTTAAAAACATTAGTTCACCCTCTTGTTATTATTCGGCGACATCTCCCGTGTCGCACTATCACCTTCCTTCCCTGGATGTATATCGTGGGTCAATATCCGTTCTACTACTTCCTCCATAGCCGCACTGCGAGAACCTTTTACCAACACAACATCATCTGCTGTCAGGTTTTTGTTTAACGCTTTTACTAATTCATTTTTATTCTTGAAATAAAATCCGTTTTCACCAAACGCATCAACCGCATTACCACTTAGCTGGCCGGTGGCGTACAAAGCATCAACACCTACGTTTCGCGCTTTTTCACCTATTTCGCCATGCAGCTTTGCCGCTTCTTC